>JAFGMS010000017.1 GCA_016927375.1 Anaerolineae bacterium | reverse complement strand
TTCCAGAACTGGCGGTCGCTGGTCACCGGCACACGCCCAAAAGGGTGCTCGAACAAGCTGCCCGTTCGCTTGTAGGTACGGTTGATGCCTTTGGCGTAAGCATTGAAGAAGTCGGGGATGGTTCATTGGGTAGCACTCGGAAATAACGTGGAGAAGCCGGTCAAGACTGGTTTGGCGCTCACAACCTCACCCCTGAGAAGCGTAACAGCTCGATACACGATTTTGCGTCCCCTCTCCGCCCGGCGGAGAGGGGACGCCGCCGGCATAGCTATCAGCCACCGTTGCAGGGGGTGAGGTGGTTCAGCGTCCCGCACCTATCAACCATGCTGTTCTCGCGTGCGACCGAAATGCGATAGTGGGCTATAATATTGATACAGGGTATCTTCTCAAAAAAGCGGGGGAGACTTCCGAAGTCTGAGACAGAATCTCCTCCCAAGAAGATCATCGACAAAGACTTCGGAAGTCTTGTCCCCAGATTATTGAAAAGATACGATACAGATATTGGAGATACACTATGATTGCTTCGGACCAATTTAACCCCCAATTTGTTGTCGATTCGAATGGACAGAGGAAAGCTGTCATACTTCCATTAGATGAGTATGAAGCTCTTCTTGAAGATCTGTCCGACCTGGCAGTAGCCGCTGAACGGAAAGAGGAAGGCACAATCTCCCACGACCAGTTGCTCAAGGATCTCGAGGCTGATGGATCCATTTGAGCTGGAATGGAAACACTCTGCCGCGAAAGAGCTACGCAAGCTTGACAAGCAGATTATTGAGCAGGTGCTGGAGGCCGCAGGCGAGTTGGTAAGTGAGCCTCACCCGATCGGCTCAAAGAAACTACACGGCTCAGATCATATCTACCGGATACGTATTGGTGACTATCGGGTAGTCTATGAAGTCGATGCCGTTTCAAGAATAATCACTATCATTCGTGTCAGACACCGTAAAGACGTCTACCGATAGCCCAATACGCGCTGGCTAGGTAGACAGCGATTCACTCTGTTGTTAGATATGTTCCAGTCGGTCCAGGTAAGCCTGGCCCAACACTTCTCCTGGCTCCTCCTCACTCGCATATCGCTCATAATCATCCAGCGGATCGTCCTCAACCGGCCCTAGCCAGGTATCGGCAATCCGGCGGAACAGCCGCAGACATCAGCAGTAGGCCACACAGCGCTGCGGGCATAGGTTCCTTAGCGGTAAACTCAATCCGCCGCACGACCTGCCAAACTGTGCCTGGCAGTGGCTCGCTCCCTGGCTCATCAATCCAAATGCCATACAGCGGCTCACGCGGGTGCGGCTGCACTCCGGGCCGCTTGTAAATGGTGATGGTGTATCCATTAAGCTTGCTCCTTGTGTTTGCGCATGCTCATATTGCACGCGCATATTCCCATCTTTGGTGGTCGAGATGCCCAGCTCGATCACATCGCCGGGCTGCACACCTTCGGCACCTTTGGAATACCCGAACAAGTTTCCGCGCTCGGTGAAGGCGATCAGCCTGCCACTCTCCTCGGCCACACGCAGGCGCATCCCAAGGAATTGAGTTTTGGACAGGTGAGCGATGCGCTCCTTGGCCATCTGCTGGCCGGGTTTAGGTACATCTTGCATCCGCTCCGGCAGCGGCCGGCCATTACCTGTGTTCTGTGTCCGCAGCCAGTTGAACCATACCCCGGTGATACCTGCGCTCCGCATGGCAGGCCGGCGCATGGCCGCGCCGGGATAGGCGATCAGCCCAATCTCCATCTCGCCGATCTCGTCCAGTGCCCCTACCTCTCTCATTGCCTGGATCGACTTCTGAACAATGCCGGGAGCACGAGACCCATCCGGGTGCTGCTTGCCCATCAGCCACACGGCGTTATCGGATGTCGGCGTCTCGCCCATATAGGCGCTCGTCATCGCCCCGCGCAGGATGGTGGTGTGCTGCGCCGCCTCGATCTTCCTGACGTGTGCTCGAAGCGTGCGCCGGATGTCTTCCAGCGGCGCGGATGGGCGATCGGGCCAGGCGCCCGAGTTGGCCTTGTTGAGCATCAGCGAGTTGCAGTACATCCCCAGCGCGCCTTGGTTGTCGATAGCCCTGGCGATGGCGCGATCCATGGCTGCCAACGAGTACGACTCGCCGATCCCCAGCGCCTCCCCCCCCCGTGCTATGATCGACCAGCCCCTGGTATTCGGGCATGAGATGGTCGACGCGCGGTGGGAGCTTTCTGCTATTACCAGGCGGAAAGGCGATCATCTCGCCGCCGGCGGTCTGCCACTCCGGGATGCGGCTGGAGCCGACCGCCTCCAGCCGCACATACTCGCCCGCCTGGTTGAGCGAGCGCCAGGCCAGCACCTTCCTGGCGCCATCGTGGTCGGTGAAGGGATGCAGCCACAGCGCATCGTCGTTATCTGCCCCGCCCAGGATGCCCGCTATTCCCTCTCCTTTTGGACTATCCCGGAAACTCAGCCAATCGGTATCGCTGACCCAGGCCGTGCCGCGCTGGTGGTCGATGTGGATCTGCCCCGGCTCGATGGGTACATCGACGCCTGTCGCCTTGCCTACCCCGGCGGGCATCACATAATATCGACCGCCTGGGATGGGAATTCTCAGTTTTCCTTTGGCTGCCGCGCTCAAGCGCTCCAGGTAGCGGTTTACGAGCGACTTGGTGTGGTACTGGAACCACTGGGGATGCCCGCCGGAGGCGAAGAACTCCCGCAGCGCCCAAGCCTGCACATCCTCCAACGTCTCCTCGCGGTCGATGCGGGTCATCGGCTCCGCCACATCGCCCGACTTGACTGCCTGGATGAACACCTCGCCTTCGTCATTGAGCCACTGCGCGTACTGGGTGTTCTCGAAGAACGGGTGCAGGTTGATGAGCGACTGGATGTCGATGCGCATGTGGTCTTTGCCATGCACAAAGTCGATGCCGACCCAGGTCTTGCCGCTCTCCAGCGTAACCTTGCCCTTGGTATCCTGGGGGATGAGGAAATCGGCATCAAGATCGTCCGACACGATGGCGTGGCCCTTGTCCTGCCCACGCCCGGTCAGGATGGTGAACTCGACCCGCCCGGCGTGGGCGATTTCTCTCCGCAACTGCGCCTGCTTGACGGGCGACAGGTCATCGCGGATGGTGAGCTTTTCCAACATCTTGCGGCTGATGACACCCCACCCCCGCCGATCTCGGTTAGGTGGGGGCGAGGCAGAGCGGGCTTACTCGATGCAGAGCGTCGTTTGTTGCATTCCCAGGCAGAGCCTAGAAACGGGACTATCTTATGTAAGCCATGCAGGATTATAGCCAACATCGTCCATTATATGCTGCGACTTACTACTTGCATTGCTCAATGAGTACTATTCGATCTACCGCTCTCAACGGTGATCGCCATCCGGCAGGCCGGTTTTGTCCAACCTTTGGTCGTTAAAGTCCTGATCCGATCGCTTAGAATGAAATGTGATCGGGGAATTGCTTTGTCAGGTATGCCTGCTGAGCCTTGTTCGGTTTGGAACGAGAAGTAAGGTGTAAATGAAGGCGTAATTCATGATATGTAGCCTTGCACTTCCGGAACCCGCCAACATGCACATGACGATTTGTGACTGAGCAGGTACAATTAGTTTATTGTTCATCCATACTGTTGCCAAAATCATCGAAGTAAGCACAAGCAAATTGTATTAAAGAGTAGTCAGTTGTCGATTATCTCAGGTCAACCGATGTGTAAGCTGTGTCTCCTGGTAAGCCGGCTGTGGGGGTACGCTCGGTGTGATCTATTTTGTGGCTTCCTCTTCATTGCCAGGTGGAGAAGAAGATGAATGGAAACCTCGTCACGTTAGCCGGGGGAGCTGGTAGTGGCAGGGGGGTAGTAGAAAGGAGGGGAATATAAAGGGTAGAAAACAGGAGTAAGCGTAGTACACGGCAGATGTGGATCGACATGGGCGTTCAAACCTCAGCCCTGACTTTTCAATGTTGATCCAGGTCTGCCTAGAGGGATAGGGTTTGATTTGAGAACGAGAGAGAGTACCTTGTTAACCATGGCATCGCCTATAAAGATGACCATGAGTAGATAGGCGCTCGATCTCACTGTTTCCCAAACTTAGGGTGAGGAGATTACTCATGAAAACGCAGTACAAAATATTTGTGTTGGTTATAGCATTAGTTGCCATTGCCGGGTTGGCTCTGACCATGGGGCAGCCGGCAGCTGCGGCTGTGGTTTGTTCAGTTGACTACAATATCCAGAATGACTGGGGCTCCGGCGCGACGGTGAACGTGGCCGTCACCAATACCGGTACGACGGCCGTCGATGGTTGGACACTGGACTGGACCTTCCCCGGCAACCAGCAGATTTCCGCCTTGTGGAATGGCTCATATACACAGTCGGGTGCTTCAGTTTCTGTCTCGAATGCGCCATGGAATGGGAACATCGCGGCCAACGGGGGCACCACCAGCTTCGGCTTCAACCTGGCCTACAGCGGGACCAATGCTGAACCGACAACCTTTGTCCTGAACGGTATAACCTGCAATGGTGGAACCCCGCCGACGCAGGTTCCGCCGACTGATGTGCCCCCAACCAATGTACCACCGACCAATGTGCCGCCCACAAACGTTCCTCCAACCAACGTGCCCCCGACCAATGCGCCGGGTGGCGTATATCAGGCGGAGAATGCTGTGCTAGGCGGTGACGTCTCGGTCGATACCAACCACAGCGGTTACTACGGGACCGGTTTTGTCAACTTCCCGTCCAGCGGCGGCTACGTCGAGTATCGTAACGTTGATGGTGGATCGGGAGGCGGTCGGACGCTGCGCTTCCGGCATGCGCTGGGTATCACCAGCTCCCGGACCGGTCAGCTGACGGTTAACGGCGCCAGCCGGAATATCACCTTCAGCCCAACCGGGTCATGGGACTCCTGGGCCGTCCTTGATGTAGCGGTGAACCTGAACGCAGGAACTGGTAACACCATCCGGCTGCAGTCGACCGGGCAAGACCTGGCTAACCAGGACCAGATGGAAGTGCTAAGCGGTACTGTGCCGACCAGCATCCCCCCAACCAGCATCCCCCCGACCAGCGTACCACCGACTTCGGTGCCGCCGACAGACATTCCACCCAGCAATGCACTCTATGTGGCGCCGAACGGCAGCGCCAGCGCGCCGGGCACCATCTCACAACCCACGACGTTGACGTCAGCCATCACCCGTATAGCTGTAGGCGGCACGATCTACATGCGGGGCGGCACCTATAACTTCTCGTCCCCGGTGATAATCGACCGTGGCAATGACGGTACCTCCAATGCTCGCAAACAGTTGTTTGCCTACTCCGGCGAGACGCCCGTGCTCAACTTCTCAGCCATGGCAGAAGACTCGGCCAACCGCGGGTTGACTATCAACGGCCATTACTGGCATGTTAGAGGTCTGATCGTCGAGCGCGCCGGCGACAACGGCATCTTCATCGGTGGCAACAACAACATCATCGAGCGCTGTGTGACACGTTACAACCGCGACAGCGGCCTGCAGCTCAGCCGCTATTCCTCCTCGGCATCGGACTCCGAATGGCCGGCCAACAACCTGATCCTCAGCTGTGAATCGCATGACAATATGGACTCAGACGGCGAGGACGCTGACGGCTTCGCGCCCAAGCTCACCGTCGGTGAAGGCAATGTCTTCCGCTACTGTGTGGCCCATCATAATATCGACGACGGATGGGATATGTATACCAAGGACGATACGGGACCGATTGGGCGGGTGACAGTCGAGGATTCGATCAGCTATATGAACGGCACACTCAGCGACGGCACAACCCATGGGAACGGTGACCGGAACGGGTTTAAGCTGGGCGGAGAAGACATCTCCGTGGATCACATCATCCGTCGCAACCTGGCCTATCTCAATGGCAAGCATGGCTTCACCTACAACCGTAACCTGGGCACCATTGAGATGACGGCTAACATCTCTATCGACAGCGAAGAGCGAAACTTCAACTTCGATGGTGGAACATCGATATTCCGGAACAACCTATCGTGCTACTTCAGCGCGAGCACCACAAATGACCGCATCATCGGCAACGATGACGGCTCCAACGACTGGTGGATGGGGTCGAACCCGTCCCCGTGCTCCTCGTACAGCGGCAGCTTTTTCTGGCAGTTCAACGCCGACGGCACTCTGAGTTGGGGGTTCCGGTGATGAAATCAAGGTGGCTACAGCCAGTTCGAAACCCTTTGAGGGTGGCTGTAGCCACCTTCTCTCGGAATGTAAGCAGTTTTAGCCAACTTTGACTTGGGTGTGTTTTGTCTCAGTTGAAAGGCTTCTCGGGATTTGCATGAACCATCCCATGTCACAGCCGGATGAATTGACCTGCCTGCAACCAGGTCAACTCCTTATAGGAAATGGCTCAAATCTGCAGAGGAAACGCTCCGAATCCTTGTAGGAAACAAGCAAATCCTCATAGGATTCGGAGTAAATCCTCATAGGAAACCGACCCAATCCCCATAGGAAAATGGGCCATTCCTTCTTCAATCATCAATAACTTGATCTTATAGGAATTTCCTTTTTTGACCCGGTCTACGTTTAAGTTTCCGAGCTGTGAAAAGTAGTTCACAG
>JAFGMS010000218.1 GCA_016927375.1 Anaerolineae bacterium | reverse complement strand
TAGGGCAATTACCCATTTTTGATTCCGGAAGGGCTGTGATAGACTAAGATCAATCGTCCAAGTATGCCCTACTCAAGAGTTATCACAAGACATGCCAAAAAAAGTCCTGATCGTCGAAGACCAACCTGACAGCCGCCGGCTTCTGGAAGACATTCTGAACCATTTCAGCGAGCAGGGAGCTACAGTCATTTCGGTGAGAGATGGGCTAGAGGCCCTTGAGACAATCCAGCGAGAGAAACCGGATTTGATCCTGTTGGACATTATGCTGCCGGGTATGTCGGGTTACGATCTCTGCGAGAAAATCAAGTCAAACCCCGAAACAGCCAGTACCTACATCGTTGTCATCTCAGCCAAACACCAGCTTGAAGATCGCAAAGAGGCAATCAAGCGAGGTGCCGACGACTACCTGGTCAAACCTTTTGATGTCCAGGTACTGTTAGGGCAAGTCCGAAAAGCACTGGGAATTACACATCCCTCGACATCCCCTTCACCAGACACAGACAAAAGCAAGAAAAGCGCCAGGTCACTCTTCATCATTTGACATTCCACCAAAGCTACCTCTTAACGATTTACTCTGGTCCCGACGGGGATAGGGGAAGATGTAAGTCGGATACAACTCACGCCTCACCATCCGACAATCCCACCAAACCCCGATTTGCCGATGAGCCGGTAGCTCTCTAATCCCCGGGTTGGTCGCCTCCAGCTATATTTAGCCTTGTGCCAGGGTGTGCACGCAAAACATGTCAGGTAGTGTAGCTGACGCTATGGATTCCCGCTTTCGCGGGAATGACAACCGGGCGCATGTACCAGTTGCAGGGGAGAGCTAGAACTCACCGCAGAGGCGCAGAGGACACAGAGAAAGACAAAGAAAAAAACTCAGCGTTCTCAGCATCTCTGCGGTGAAAATGGGCTTCTGAATCGAGCGTCCCCCTAACATCTACATACGCCCATGACAACCTTTGCGTGCACACTGTAGCAGGTTAGTCTGGTCTCGTGAATTGCTTGTCCTGGTGTAATACTTCTGCCTCTAATGCGTATTTACCTATAGCAAGTACCCATTATTGCATCATCATCTTATCTAACATAGGAGCAACCATGATGAAAAGATTTCTAATTGGACTAACCGTACTGATTGTCCTCAGCCTGACCGCCTGCAGCTCGCCTACCATAGAGCGGGAATTCACGACGGCTGCTGAAGCAACACTTCAGAACCCTGGCTTCTCGTCAACAGCGGTACATGTGAAAAACAAGCCGACAGATCCGGATGTCATATCAAGCTCGCTTGAGATCGTCCAAACGGAAGACACGGATGGTCTAACCGGCATGCCCACCTCTATGTCCAATGGTCAGGAGGCTATCTCGACCCCAGCGGCAGATGGGTCAAACCAGCAGGAAAACCATGTGCCTAGCCCCACGCCGCCGCCCATCACGCTTCCAACCTCGACACCGCTGCCGCCGCCAACCTCAACGCCGCTGCTGCCGCCAACCTCAACGCCACTGCCGCCCAGCCCTACGCCGGTACTGCCCACCCCGACGTTCTTTGCGTTAGGTGGGACCGAGGAGATTCGCGTCAGCCCACTGGAGTTTTCTCCCCAATCAAGTATTGTTGACCGGAACACGACGTTCAATTTCGGGGTAAGCTTCAGATTTATCAACACCAGCGAACACGGGATAAGTCTGATCGCATTCCCTCGATACGCAGATGAAACAGTGACCTCAACGACAACCGGATGTATGACCGGGACAATGCCATCGAGCCATCCGGATCGACCTTTCTGGAGTACAGGGACCGATCAAATCTACGCTCCCGGCGAGCATTCCTTCAGCCAGACTTTCACATACTCCGAGCCCATACCAGACTCGACGCATCTTGAGCTTTGGGTCCTGGCGAGACAGGGTGGGCAGGTGCGTTACTGCGCACAGCGACTCTACAGGTTCTCTCCCTAACGTCTCGGGATATAAGCTGTGTCAGACGATCTCAAAGGGGCATCCCTACGCCTGATTTCCGGTAGGGATGCCCCTTGTGGTTGCCTCAGCACTACACAATCTTGAGAATGCCGGGGACTTTCTGAAGAATGTCAAAAAGCCCCTACCAATACAGTTGCCAGTCAGGCTTTGTGAGGCGAACTAATGCTTCCAAATAGAAGTAATCGCCCCACAGGTTGCCTTCATTGATACCCTCGCCCCCGGGTTTGTTATAGACACCCTGGAGAAGTAGGGCGTTCGACGCGGGCAATCCGGCGGTGGAGTAATGCTTGTACAGAGAAGTAAAGATGCGCCAAGCCTCCGCACGATACCGCCGCGCCTCAGCCTCGACAGGCAGCCACTTCGAGAGCTCCAACAAACCGCACACGGCAATGGCGGAAGCTGAGCTGTCGCGTTCCTCGTCGCTGGTGTCTGTGTAGATCAAATCCCAATAGGCCACGCCATCTTGTGGCAGGTGTTCGAGGAAGTAATCGGCCACCCGGCAGGCAGCATGCAGGAAACCGGCATCGCGTGTGTAAGCGTAACTCAAGGCGAAACCATAGATCGTCCAGGCCTGGCCGCGCGCCCAACACGATTCATCGGTGGCGCCTTGCTCTGTCTGGCCGTAAAGGGGCGCGCCCGTTACCGGGTCGAAGTAAAACGTATGGTACGTGCTCGCGTCCGACCGGACAAGATGGTCACGGAGCCGGCAGGCGTTTCGGAAGGCCACACGGCTGTAATGAGCATCGCCACTTTCCAGGCCGGCCCAGTAAAGCAGTGGCAGGTTCATCAGGCTGTCGACGATGGCCCGCCCGCGCTGCTGGACATCGTCCATACTGCCCCAGGCCTGTAGAATTCCGGGCGCCTCAAGGTAACGTCTAAGTAGGTGCCTGGCTGCCTGGAGGGCGGTGTCTTTGGCTGTGGTATCGCCGAGCAGCCGCCAGGGCGCGACACAGGTCAGCGTGTACAGAAACCCCAGGTCATGGTGATCAACATCAACTTCATCTGCCAGGCGCTGCCTGAAGCGTTCTATGTGCATCAAGCCTGCCTGCCGATAATCCGGCGAGCCCGTCAGCTCGTAGGCCAGCCAGAGCATCCCGGGCCAGAAGCCGGTTGTCCAGCCCACGTTGCTGCCCGCCGGATACCCATCGACCCTCTTACGCGGCGGGTAGATGTTATGAACGGTGTGGTCATGCGGGTAGACATCAGAAAAGGTTGCCAGGTTCGCCGTCACTTTTTGCAAGGCGGCAGCAACAGCACCTGTCAGATCGTTAGATTTTTCGGTCATTTGGCTCCATCTTTTGCTTGCAATTGGAATAACAAACCACTTGTGACTACTCAGCTACCAGCATTCAGCAAAGGCAGAAGGCTGCGGGCGTATAGGGTAATGTCAATTCCCTACAATACCTATAGCTCCAGCCCTTAATCCCCAAGCCCTAACCCCCATCCCCCGCCCCCTGTCTCCAGATCTGCCGCAGGCAATGAGCCGCCATCTTGGGACGTCGATCACGAGTGAACACACCCTTTAGGTTATAGCCTCCAACCCGGCGAACCATCTGCCCGGTCTTGAAATCACACATGTTCCACACATGCTCGCCGATGACAAAAGGCTTGCTGCGCAGCACCTCGATATAGCGGGCCAACATCTCGGCCTGGTATTCCTCGCTGAACATCTCCGGCGGCTCGGCGTGACACCCTGCCACCGTATCGGCGCCAAATTCACTCAGCACCAGCGGCTTGTGGTACCGCTCATACAACATGTCCAGTTCATCCGAAAGCTCTTCGCAGCCGACATCAAGACGGCCCGGCTCGCTGTACCAGCCATAGTAGCGGTTGAGGCATAGAAAATCGACGAACTCGAAAGCATCTTCCTCCACTCCCACCATGCTGACGATGGTAACCGGGCGGGTTGGGTCGAGCGATCCGGCCAGATCATACAGGTCACGGAAGAACGCCTTTGCCGCCGGGCGGCGCGAATGCGGCTCGTTGGCCAGCGACCAGGCAATGACGCTGGGATGGTTCTTGTCGCGGGCGATCAGCTCACGAGTATATTGGCGGCACAGATCGAGTCGGCGCTCCAGCCCATCTTCAGCAAAGAACAACCCGACAGCCGGTGTCTCATCGATGACCAGAAACCCCAGGCGGTCGGCCAGGTCCATCATCTGCTCAGAATAAGGATAGTGGCTGGTGCGGAACGAGTTCGCGCCTATCCATTCCATCAGCGCATAATCTTTGACGATCACCGCCGGGAAGAGACCGCGCCCTATAACCGGGAAGTCCTCGTGGCGGCCAAAACCCTTCAGGTAGATGGGCCGGCCGTTGAGCAGCAGGCTATCACCTTCGATGTGAATGGTACGGATGCCGATGGGAAGCGTGTAACGATCGACTATCTGGCCGCCGTCCTCCAATTCCACAATCAAATCATAGAGGTTGGGTGAGCCGGGTGCCCATAAGGCAGCCTGTGGCACTTCCAGGCCGACCTCAGCTTGCTCAGCAATCTCCATCTCTGTGGATAGCGGCTCTCCGTGCCCCCGCAACGTCAGGCGAGCGCGTACCGGGGCGGCATCATCGCGCCGAAGCTGCACGCTGACCAGCCCGGTATCACCGTTGATGTCCGTCACGACCGTCAGGTCAGATAGGCCACCGGCGGCAGCAGCATACAACAAAACAGGGCGATGGATGCCGCAGTAGGGAAAGAAGTCGAATGAGCCATCGGGATAGTTGAGCTCGCCAAAGCGGTCCAGGGCATTCATTGAGACGTTCCCCGGCGGGACGCGATCGGGCGCCAAAGCACCATCGACGCGAACAACCAGCCGATTGCTCTCTGCGTGCAGGTGCTGCGTCACGTCGAACTCGAAGGGCAGGTGGCCGCCCTCGTGGCTGCCAAGATGGGCGCCGTTCAGCCACACATCGGCCAGGTAATTGACCGAGCCGAAGCGCAGCATGTATTTCCGGCTTCCCAGCTCCCACGGCACATCGAAGCGGATTTGATACCAGGCCGAACCGGTGTAGTCGCGCATGCTGTCGAGTTGATCGTTCCAGCTGGCGGGCACGGCGATTGGCTGCCCCTGTGTGAAGCCGGAAGCCCAGCCCGCCGAGTCTCCTTCATCGTCCAGGTCGAAGCGTATATCCCAAAAACCCGATAGGTCGAACACCTGGCGGTAGCGGTTGGATTGTGGATAGAGCATGACGATATCGTCTCCCCTTAAAGATAGGTTCTTGGTTACTTGACAATGTCACATTTCACCTTGCGCGGATGACGGATATGGGTGATGCAAAGCATCACTTGTCACCCGTACTTGTCGGATTTTAATCCGACGATGCGCTCAAGATATCAAGGTCAATTGAGCAGGACAAGGTTCTCAGATTAAAATCTGCAAAATACCGGTTACGGATGGATATCCGTAACCAGCATCAAGAGCAATTCACGATAGAGTGATGGTGTAGTGTAGACTTCCTGTCTGCATCCCTTTATACATTCCGACACAGTGCATCGAAACGGGTACAAAAAGATCGAAATGTTTT
>JAFGMS010000217.1 GCA_016927375.1 Anaerolineae bacterium | reverse complement strand
TGGGTTGTTGCCTTCCAGAGCCACAAACTGTATCTTGCCTACAAGATCATCACTCAAAATGAAAGTTTATGACCGTGCTGAGTATAACATGATCGATTTCTGTACTTAATCTGCCCTTTGGACTTTGGACAAATTCGTGAGTGACACATTGTCATCGGAAACTGAAATTGGCCTCAAAACACCCCGGATTGGCATTACAGCAGCAATTCCCGCTTTGATTGTCATGCTTTTGATGCGCATTTTGTCCAAAGTCCAATCACATGGGTGTGTTTCATTTAAGTTGAGCGTAAACTTCTCGGTCGCAGATCAGCTTGTATCTATTTCCGGCGAGAATTCGACCTGTCCGATTTCCTATAAGGGACTTCTCGGTTTGCAGTAAGGAATGAGCCTGTTTCCTACAAGGATTGGTTCAATCTCCTATGAGGATTTACTCGTTTCCTATAAGGATCCGGAGCGTTTCCTATGCAGATCGGAACCATTTCCTACAAGGATTTGACCTGATTGTAGGTAGGATTCAATGCATTCGGCCGTGCCACAAGACGGTCCATCACAGCAATGCCCGAGGAGCCTTTCAACTGAGATGAAACACACCCATTTCACATAACGGTGAACCATCCCCTACTACTCTATATTGCACCTTCTGGAATCCTGTAATACGCCAACACCTCGCTCTGCAAACGCTGGAGACTTGCAACTGGAGGCTAAAAACTGATCACCGAAGACGGTCATACAAAGTGCGAAATTTAGGCTAGAAGTATTGCGTATTAGTCGATTCTCACCGGGATGTAACATAACGAAAAAACTGCCGCGAGATCGCTCTCCGGCAGTTGGAATGGCCGTTAGATTTCGGGATAAGTTCTTAGGAGGTAGTTACTCAGGCATCTTTCATGGTTGGCGGATCACTCTGAAGCGAATGTTCAAATGCCCTAGCGTGATCGTATCGTTGTTCTGCAGGGCATAGGCCCAACCGACGCCCAGCGGCAGCCCATTGATTGCGGTTCCGGCCGAACTGCGTAGATCCATGACATAGATCTTGCTATGGGTGGGACGCAGCATCACATGTCGGGTGCTCACTCCTCGTAAGGAGCCCTGCCAGTCTTCGAGATTTATGTCTACTCCGGCACTCTCCGCTGAATTGGCACCGATCACGATATCACCATGCAGTTCTAGAGAGAGAACCTCGTCACCATTTCCAAGAGGCGCCAGGCTGATTCGCCAGCAATCCTCTGATGCCGTAGGATTCCGCTGTTTGTCTGGGGCCGGTACTATCTGAAAGTCTGGCTCTGGTTTCGCGACGACTTCGCTACCTGGTATAGCAAGTGCCTCGCCCAAGTGATTGACAGGATCTGTTTCGTTCATCACTTCCTACCTCACTTCATCTCGACCGTCTGCATATGGCTTCTCTACCTCTTATGATTATAATTGGAGAATGAGGGACAGTTGAGTAGGGTTTTCCCTACCGCGCCATACACCATCTGTATGTTTGCGTATACCTGAAGTGACATTGAGTTATGATAACAAGACGATTGACTAATCTCATTCTGATCACGATTCCCCTTTCTGCTGTCACATTTGCCTGTGGCGTCCAACCAACATCTTCTTCACTGGCCACGCCGACTCCCGTCGAAAGCAGACAGTTCGGCGAAACGACACAGCCGCTCCCTACCGCGACAGAGAGTATCATCAAGGAGGTGGAACGTGCCACACCCCTGGGGTATGAAGAACCTTCTCCGGATGGTCCCTGGCTGGCTTTTGCCGCCGACAATGCTATATGGGTGGCTAACGCTGATGGCTCTAGAGCGTCCCAGATTACCGACAGTGCTGTAGTTGCTACCTCCCCTGTAGCTGCGCCGTCCGGTGGCCATGCAGCCTATATCACCGCCAGCGACCCCCTCTATGGAGGGCTGGAGCTTTGGCTGTTGAGCCTGCCCTCCGGTGAAAGCAAAACGATTACCGCCCTCACCTCGCCGGCTACTGAGACCGGCCCGGACGCCGATGTTATCATGGATGCTCCTGGTCTTGAGATAGCCCGCGCCATCATCGAGATACCAAGCCTTGCCTGGTCGCCTGACGGCACCATGCTGGCTTTCATCGGTGCGATGGATGGCACTTCTGCCGATCTGTATGTCTATTCCCTGCATGGCGGCTCGATCAGGCGTCTCACTGACGGCCCAAGTCAGGGTTACCAGCCACTTTGGTCACCAGGCGGAAAGTATATTCTCCACGCGGGAGCAGATTCTTTTGGTTCAGGCGCAGGGTACATGATGGCAGGTGTTTGGGCAGCTCAAGTCGATAGCGAGGAAGTCCTCACACTATACCAACCCGATAGCAGCGACGAGATCTTTGTCGAGTGGATCTCCAACAGTGCCTTTCTGGTCTACAGCTGGAGTGCTGCCTGTGGACCACATAACCTGCGCACCGTCGATGTCGAGACCGGGGAGATCACCAAGATATGGCCAGGAGCGTTTTTTGTCCACGGTGGCGCTGATGTAGCACACGATCCTGCAAGCGGCGCTGTACTTATCACGCTCGATGAGTATAGTGCAACATCCTCTTGTACTGCTGATGAACAGGACCGGAAGCCCGGGCTGTATCTGGCTAACATCAATCGATCTGGGGCAACGTACTTCTCGGATCTGGTAGCTTATGGTCACGTCTGGGATGAGCAGTCCAGAGCTTTTCTTGCCCACACCGAAGATGGCGCTATCCAGATAACGGCCCAAGGAGGCGTCACGCATTTGCCGGCACCGGCTGCTGCCACTCCGGTCGTCTCTCCGGATGGCACATCCTGGGTCTGGGGCAGCAGCGGCTTCGCCTACACGCCTGCGGGTTTGTGGATCGGTCCGGTGGGGCGATCCGCGCCTGAACAGGTATTCGAAGGCTCGGTGTATAACGCTGCATGGTCGCCGGATAGCCAGCGCGTGTTTTTCTTTACCAACAGTAAACTGTATGTGACTGATCGTTCCGGCAGCAGCCTTACCCTGCTTGCAGATGGTATACAGCGTGTAGATGATGTGACATGGGTCATGCCGTAGTGGGGCAGGGGGATGCCCCTTGATCGTTGGGGAAAAGCGCAAACTTCACATCATCACTCAGCACTGCATTTGAGAATGCCGTTGCGGATCGCTCAAGCAGGGAAGTGTTGGGTGGCGGTTGGCGAACAAAGAAAGAGATGTATATCCAGGAAAACTGTGTGCCTGTGCTATTACCCAATCGACGATGTCTGTGGGGAGAGATGCTTATTAGAGGCTTTAACTCATGACTCATGACTGTTTTCAGGGGAGGCCCCTGTGAGAAAAGAATCGATCCTCATCACCGGTGCAGCAGGAGAGATGGGACAGGCTCTGATCTACCACCTGAGCGAACGCAACTCTCCCAATATCCTCGCCCTCGATGTAAATCCTGTTCCTGATAAGATCAAAAAGCGCTGCCGGCAGGCTATTGCTGGCGATATCCTCGACGAGAAATTGATGGATAGGCTGATCAGCGAGTATGCCATCCCACTGATCTATCATCTTGCTGCTCTTCTCTCTACACGTGGAGAGTTCACGCCTGAGGCTGCCCATCGTGTAAATGTCGATGGCACGCTCAGGCTGCTCCAACTGGCTGCTGAGCAATCCAGCTGGATGGGGCGAACTGTCAAGTTTCTGTTCCCCAGCTCGATTGCCGTCTATGGTCTACCCAACCTGGAAACCAAGGAGAAGGCCGGTGCGATCAGCGAGGATCAGTGGCATATGCCGTTCACCATGTATGGTTGCAACAAGCTTTACGGCGAACACCTGGGCCGCTACTATGCCCATCATTACCGCCAGTTGGCAGCCGACTCCCAGCGTAATCAAGTAGACTTCCGCTCGATTCGCTTCCCTGGTCTGATCAGCGCTTTCACTTTGCCCACCGGAGGGACCAGCGATTATGGGCCCGAGATGCTTCACCACGCTGCCCAGAACATACCATATGCATGTTTCGTGCGAGAAGATACACGGATGCCATTTATGGCTATGCCTGATGCTATCAAGGCCCTCACTATGTTGGGGGATGCTCCCCAAGATAGATTGTCGTCACATGTTTATAACATTACCAGCTTTAACCCATCGGCGGGAGAGATGATGGCACTGATCCGGCAGGCCTTCCCTGACGCACAGGTGACCTTTCAGCCCGATCCCAAACGCCAGAAAATCGTCGACAGCTGGCCGCTCGACCTGGATGACAGCAGGGCTCGACACGATTGGGAGTGGGAGCCGGATTATGATCAGGCACGTGCCTTTGATGAATATTTGATCCCCACTATCAGCAAGCGTTACCAGTAATCACTGGCAGACTGGTCTCTTCTCAGGCTCTCTAGCACTTCGTAATGCGGCGAGAAATGTGTAAAAATACGTTCTTAGCAGCTTTCAACGCAGGTTTGCCTAGACGCCATACCATGAGCAGGGTGATAAGGACCATGTACGTAGACATGAGCAATGCACCCAATCGATCTACAGATATGGTGTGAGATGGTTCCAGGAGATCGTTGACCAGTGTGATGACCAGACCCGGGTAAGAAAAAATCCGGTATCCCATCATTGGTATTATCTTCCATACAAAGTATCCCCAGAAGCCAAAGCTGAGCAGTACATAGGTTAGCAGCAGAATCTTCACTGGCATCGACCATGGTAAGGGGCTGTAAGAACGCCCCAACAGCCGGTCGCGCATGTGGCTGAGGATGCGGCGAGGTTGCCGGCTCAGATTGGTCACACCAAGCGCATCGGTAACCATCCAGTAACCATCAAAGTGGAAGATTGGATTCAGCGAGAAGGCACAGCTGCCGAGAATCATAAATAAGGCTACGAGGAGCGGCTGCCACCCGGAAAATGTGTAGACAGTAGCGTAAACTGCTCCAACAACAAGCTGGAAAAACATCCCGCCTGCATCGACGATGACGCGCTGCCATCGCTTGAGCTCCCAGGCTGTACTCACATTGCTGTAGAACGCCGGATAAATCAGGTAGGTGGTAAAGCCAATATCACCTGGTTGGGCGCCGTAATGTACACAGGCGCTGGCATGTCCAAATTCATGCGCGAGTGTTGAGACAAGCAGCAATGCATAGCCCAACCAGAAATTATCGAGAGTGAGGTTAGGTAAGGCATTTTGCAGTAGGGTGATGGGTATCAAGATAGCGGCAAATACTATAAGGCAGGCAGCAATGATGGGATGGAATACTATTGAGAGGCGAGCCGCTATCATGGCCACCCATCTCTTAGGAATCAGGGACAAACGAAATAAAAATCCCGGCTGGGGAGGATGGCTATTCTTCTCGATCCTTGCGATGCAGCTGAGGACGTGCTGATAGGCTACATCGACATCCTCTGCTGTAATATCCCGGCCCATCTGACGGCTGAGTTTTCCAGCGATCTCCTCTGCCGAGCTGCCCAAAGTGTGCAGCCGAAGCAGGTGATAGGCACTGGATGAGAGCCTAATGTAGCTATCATTCTTGCCGGCCAACAGATAGACAGGCTGAACCTCGGATGTGTCGATCTGCAGCTCCTCCGAGAACCCTCGAAAGCTCTTCAACGAGCCATCAGTTATCATCATTTTCTCTCACAAGCCTCTATGCAACAATTCCTGATATCCGAGACTTCTCGTGCGCCCGTCGCAAGTTTTTCCTAACAATCTGTTTGATGTCATGCAGAAGTTGTTCGCAGTGAAGACGGAGATCGGCGGTGGCATGACGCCACAGCAGGTTGGGTATCCCTGCAGTCAGACTATCTGCGCGGTCCAGCGCGTCTAGAGCCAGATCCAGAACATATTGTGCATGCCCGTCATAATAGAGTTGGCGTGCCATCTGAGGCACAGTCTTCGTGCAATTCTCACGAGTGGGGCGCTCAGAAAGCATACGTGCCAGGAGCAGCGAGGGTATACCCGCCTGTAGATCTTCTTTCCAATCGCAGAGATCGTCCCACATCTGGCAGGCGATGTAGTAGTGTTCGACCGCCTCTGACAGAGAAGTCAACAGAGTATCGTCCTGAGCCAATTCAGCCAGCCCGGCAATGGCTGCCTTAGCTATCCCGGTCTTTCCGATGGCAATTTCAAAAGCTAATGGCTCCGTATACTTGTGCCATGGCCGGGCGCCCGACGTAAAGGCATATTCCTGGGTACATGCGCTGGCATAGGCTCTCATATAGCTGCGAAAGCGTCTCCAGAAAGCAGCATCTGGGGGAAAGATTTGGTGTAAGATCTGATAGGCCTCGAACTGTGCAGCCTGAGCACGAAGTGCGTTAGTTAAAATATGGCTTGAATATCGATCCAGCACATCGTCATACACAACAACTGAGCCGGCCAAGAGCCACCCGGAGAGAGCCAGAGGCTGTACATCGGATGGCGTCAGTGATGGAAAAGCATCTAGGAAAAGGTAAGGGTAACCCTCGTGGATTGTTGCCCTGTCCCTGCGATTCACGGTGAGACTTCCCGGCCAATCTACTTGCAAGCGGCTCAGCGTCACCCTGGCCACATCGATTTCTCGCTGGATATGTTTGGGAAAGAAGGACTGCATAGTTCCGATCTCCTCGTTACCTGGACATCATCAAAGCCTTACTGTCGGAATGAATCGGGGCCGCGTAGATTTGAGGTAGAGAGCCCTCCAAGGCTTGAGCTCTTATACATCGTGAATGCGAAGCAGAAAGCTGCACCGGTTCGATGACCATGCTCGGTGAGATCCTTGGAGGGCTTGCTCTTCTATCTTACAACCCTACATCTGGGGGAGGGGGTTAGCATCTCCAGGTCTCATCCGACCAGCAGATATCCTCGTCGGATGAATCGTCCCTCCAGCCCATTATGGCTTCAGGTGGTGCGGCCGACAGCTCAAGACGACTTTCCAATTCCTCAACATCCAGGTCTTCGGTGTTCAGGCTCACAACTTCATTCGGGTTCATTTTCCAGTCTCCTTTTCAGTTACATGTAGTTCCATTAACAGGTGAAATCCGGACAGAAACTTATAACTGCAAACTATTTTTTTCCCCAGATTGCACTTGAGTTTTCACGGCGCGGTCTTGAATAGACCTTCCGTGAAACACTTGACAGATACTTTCATCTCATTCGTTGTCTATACCATAACCTCCTCTCATCTCTCATCGCATCTCGCACCCTGGCACTGAGCTAAGAGCAGTCTCTGTACTGGTAGTGAAATCAAGGTAGGCTTCTGCTGCGCCAGCACGGAAACGAGATGTAAAGCCATCACAGAAGCTTGCGAAGTATGTATTGTGGTGATTGTGCGCCTGGGCGGCGCAGCCTCCTCCACAGTAGAAGGCATAGCGGCATCGGCGGCAGGTTGGGTTACTGATCACCGTGCGGCTGCGCCAGACCCGGTTGGCTTCAGGATTCAAGCTGACCTCGCCATTCTCATCGATGCAGCCAATGCGAATTTTGCTGTCCCCTGTTCGCTCCCAGCAGGCATACAGGTCACCATAGGGATCGAAGATAAACCTATTGCTATGTGCTCTGCAGAAGCTCGATTTGAAGAGGGGGCGTGGATCGGCTCCTCTTTCGAAGATCTGCCGCAGCTGGCTGCGTAAACTGTCAACAGAGCGCTTGATCACAAGCATTTCCGGATATTGCTGTCGCATTTCAGCGAGCGCTTTATCCAATTCCCACGAGTTCATGGTCATCTCAGTATTGGTCTTCGCGTTCCCAACACTGACAGGAGCTGCATAGGCCAGGAACTCGTCATAGCGGTACCAACCTCTGGCCACCATCTCACCGGCCAGCTCAGGCAGATTGCCAATATTGCTGCGATCGACGTTTGTCCGGAGGTTAACCTGCACACCCCGCTCAAGTGCCATCGTGACGTTTTGGGCAATACGTTCGAAGGAGCCCGATCCATCGGCGTGTACGCGCCGCTTGTCGTGTTCCCGCGGCGGGCCATCGAGCGTGATCAGGAGGGAAGAGAGTTTGCCCGGCCCCAACAGATCCCGATAGGCATGCAGCTGGGTGCCATTGGTGGCAGCCGAGAGCTCTGTTTCTCCGAGTGCCAGTGCCTTGTTGATAATGTACTCAACGGCAGGACGGTTTCGCGCCAGAAGGGGCTCTCCTCCATAGAACTTGATCTGGCGGGGAGCAGGTCTATTCTGCTGAGCATCCGAGACGCTAAGATTGGCCTCCAGCTTGCTTATCGCTACGAAAATTCGGTTGATGAGCTCTGGCTGCATATTGGCACGAAGTAAGCCGGAAGCCGTATCAGCACGCAGATGATCCTGGTAGCAATAAGGACAGCGCAGATTGCAATTATAGGTAAGCAGAAAAACATAGCTTGGTATGCGCATAGCCACACTGTGAAGCGCTGCTGCCATCTTGCAGACTAATGTCTCTTCTTCTTGCTCCGTCTTTTCTGTAAGGTAGCCCCGCCGCTTGAGCACCGCTATCGTTTCTCCTGGTGGTGGGATGGTTTCTTGTTTGGCGGGTAGTTCAAGATTCTGATCCATGTCCGGCGACCCAGGCCGAGAGCGCGGCTCCAATGAACGCACATAAGCCGCTACCCGGCTAGAGACCTTGTCGTAGGCGCCTGTATATCCATGGATAAGCAGCACCTCTTCACTGTTATCGGGCAAATCCACGTAGATTGTGTAGCTGCTTGTTCGAAGCATTACTTGTTTCCTGCTCGCATCTTGTTACAAGCCGCGAATCCTGCGGCAAGGCGATCCGGCCTCTGGTAGCTATGAGCCTGATCTGGCTGTAAGCCTGTTTTCGCGCATAATATAGGGCTATCGTTTATAAATCGTTTATTGGCGGCACATAATGTTAGCAGACAGTGGATGTTCCTGAGTTTTTGACTCAGAAGGAGTTGTAAGTGTTAGAGCTCACTGTGTTGGGCCCCCCGCATGCTGCCCTGGACGAAGAACCGGTCACCGATTTCATCTCCAGCAAGGCCTTGATCTTGTTCTGCTATCTGGCACTGGAAGGAAATCGCTCCCATGCCAGGGAGACATTAGCGGGGTTGCTATGGGGAGAGATGCCAGAGGAGCGCGCCAGATCGAACCTACGCCAGGCATTACACAACATCCAGAAACTTTTCCCGGGTTACTTTACTGTGACGCGCCAGACCGCCGCATTCGATATCTCACAGCCTCACCGGCTCGATGCAGTAACGTTTCGTGAGTTGATCGAACACTCAGAGGTAGACGGCGCGCAACTGGAAATGGCTGTTTCCTTATACCAGGGAGAGTTCCTCGATGGGCTATATGTCGATGATGCTCCTGCGTTAGAAGATTGGCTCCGTGTTGAGCGGGAACGTCACCGGCTGTTGCTGCTTTCTGCGATTGAGAGGCTGGCCGATCACCACACGCTGCGAGGTGAATGGGAACGCGCTGCCGACCTCGTCCGGCACGCTCTGAGTATTGAACCCTGGCGCGAAGAATCTCATCGGCGGCTGATGCTCCTGCTGGCCCGCCAGGGGGAATACAATGCAGCCCTCGCCCACTACGAAATCTGCTGCCAGGCCCTCGACGACGATCTCGGTGCAGAACCCACCGTTGAAACGACAGCCCTATACGAGCGCATCCAGAGATCTCGCATAACAAAACGGCATAACCTGCCACCCGCGCCCAATGCATTCGTAGGACGCCAGACCGAGATCAGCTTCCTGGAACAATGGATTCGCAACCCTGATTGCCACCTGATCACCCTGGTGGGGCCTGGAGGGGTTGGCAAGACACGGCTGGCTCAGGAGCTATCCAGCCGGCATGCACACGAGTTCCTCGACGGGCTTCGCTGGGTGCCCTTGAGCCCAATCATCAGACCTGAGTTTATCGTCACAGTGATTGCCGAGGCGGTAGAAGTTTCGATTTCGGGTCCAGAGCCTGCACGAGATCAATTGATTGCCCAGCTGGCCGAGCGGGAGATGCTGCTGTTGCTGGATGGTTTTGAGCATCTCATGGCTGGTGTCGATCTCATCTCAGATATGCTGCTCAAAGCGCCGGAGCTTACTATCGTCGTGACCTCGCGTGAGAAGCTAAATCTGCAGGAGGAGTGGGTGTTTACCGTCGATGGGCTGGCTACGCCGCCTGAAGAATTACAGGACACGGGAGAGGTCAAGCAGTACGATGCGGTAGTGTACTTCGAGCAGAGCGCAAGGCAGCAAAAGGTCGACTTTGCTCTACGTGGGCAGGGTGCTGCCAGCGCTTACCTGGTCCGCATCCTGGGAGGGTCCCCATTAGGCATCGAGCTGGCCACTGCACTGCTGCCGGTGGCTTCATGTGCTCAGATTGCCGCCGAAGTTGAGCAAAACCTGGATGTGTTAACCACTGCTTGGCGCAATAAACCGGAACGCCATCGCAGCCTGCGAGCCGTCTTCGACCATTCCTGGCAGTTGCTGACCCCTCACGAGCAGCTCATCTTCCCTCGTTTATCTGTCTTCTTCGGCGGCTTCACGCTGGAAGCTGCTCGTTCGGTGGCTGGCGCCGATCTACACATGCTTGGTGGATTGGTGGCCAAGTCTCTGCTGCGTGTGCTTACGGCAGAAGGTGGAGCCATCCGCTACGAGATCCACGAAATCCTGCGGCAGTATGCGGAGGAGTTGCTGGAACGCGAGCCGGCAGTGCGGCAGCAGATAGAGACAGGTCACATCGCCTATTATGCCGGTTTCCTGCAACAGCAGGAAGAGCTGGCCTCACGTGGGGAGCGTCAAAAGGCCATCGATGCCATAGCTGGCGAGCTGGGCAACATCCGTGTTGCCTGGCAGAAGGCAATCGCTCATCGAGATGTAAAGGCGCTCGGCGATGCCCTCAGCACATTGCATCGATTTTATGAGGCGCGCAGCTGGTTCCAGGAAGGGAACGATCTGTTTACGTTGGCGATAGAAGGTTTGCAGCCTGCAGCAACGCCAGCAGAAGAATTTGTCTGGGGACGATTGTTGGCTCATAAAGCCGGCTTTCAGCTGCGCCTTGGCAACGTATCGGGAGCACAGGGGCTGGCCCAACAAGGCGCTGAGGTGCTGCGCCGGCACAAGGCAGAGGAGCCTTTGGCCTTCGTCCTCAACACTTTAGGCATCACCCAACTCAGCGCGGGCGACTTTGCTGTAGCTAAAGAGACTTTGCAAGAGGGCCTTGCCATCTATCGAGCTCTAGGCAGCCGGCGCGAGATCGTCGCGCCGTTGGCTAACCTGGGCATCGCCTGCGTCCGTGCCGGGGACTATGAAGCCGCCAGAGATGTCCTGGAAGAAGGGTTAGCGATTTGCTGTGAAGAGGATATTCGCCAGGGGCTGGCCCAATTCCTGACCAATCTGGGTGCTCTGCACTGCACGATGGGCGATTTGGCCGCTGCCAGACATCACTACGAACAGGCACTGCCTGTCTGTGAAGAATTGGGGCAGCGGCATCTCAAGGCCTTTACCCTGATCAATTTGGGGGAGATTGGCGTGAGAGAGAAGGATTTCGAGCAGGCGCTGGCCGACTGCCAGACAGGAGTCAACAGTGTGCGCTATCTGAACGATCTGCGCAACCTGGCCAAGGGCCTGAAGTGGCTGGGACTGGCCCATCTCGGGCTGGATGATGAGAAAGCAGCCCGCAATTGTTTATACGAAGGGCTGGAGATCGCGCTGAAAATACAGGCCCCACCTACAACACTGAGCGTATTGACCGGTGTGGCCGTCCTGCTGCTGGAAGAGGAACAACTCAAAGGAGGTGTTGACTTGCTCATGGCCGTGGCGCGGCATCCGGCGACGGATCAGAACGAGCGGGCATATGCTGTAGAGCTGCTGGCGAACCAGGGTATCACTCTGCCGGACGAAGCAGGCTATGAAGAAGAGCAGCCGCTCATCAAAATAGCCGGCACTCTCCTGGCCGAGCTTAGAGTTGCACTGGAAACAGCGCACAGTTAGCCAATCCCAGCTGCTTACATAGGTGACAAGAATAAACTGACCTGAGACTTGCCTCTACGCAGCAGTTCAAATTTCAATGTTCTGATAATCTGAGAAAAGATGAGGCACATGGGTTATCTCTAATGTAGCCCATGTGCCTATCAGGGGATATGGGTGAGGAGATCCTCGCCTGGAAGATCGAGGGTTATTTCAGAACCGGAGCCTCTTCTTTAGCCGCCGGTATCTCGTGCCTGCCTCCCAGGCTGCCGGTCAGGAGCAGTAGCCCTAAACCGATCAGAATGGCAGGTAGGGCGATCTTGCCGAGCCCGCTGTGGTGGAAAAAGCCGCTTATATCCAGTACTACCTCGAAGAACACGGCGCCGACAGCAAACATGATCAGGCTGATGGTCAGCAACTTCCAGCCAGCGTTCTTCCTCTCCGGCCGGTTGTTCAGGACACCATCGACGATCTGGCCTACAGCGACCCCGCCCGGCAGGGTTAGCGCCCAGGCATAGGCCCAGCTCTCCCAGTGATTGGTGGTGTTTTGGTAAAAGAGGAGCAGTCCCGTCATGGTAATGATGCCACCAACGACAGCCGCTGCTTCAGACATCTTCCCGCCCTCGCGCGTTCCCAAAAAGAGAAGCAGAGCACCAGGGGTGATGATGAAGAAGGGCCAGATGAAGGACCAGAACCTATCGGTGAGGCGAACGTTAGCCACATCCATCAGCAATAAAACGATGCCCAAGCCCAGCAGGAACATGCCGAGCACGGCACTACCTCGCTTCTTGGGCCCTGCAGTGATAATCTCAGACACGGTGCGTCTCCCTTCAAAAGATATTTACTTGACAATGTCACATTGGACAAATGCTCTACATCGATGCTGGTTGCTCTACATCAAAGCTGGTTACGGATGGGTATCCATCCGTCGATATTCATCCGTAACCGGTAAAGTGCAGATTTTAATCTGCGAGTGTTATCACCCCAAT
>JAFGMS010000216.1 GCA_016927375.1 Anaerolineae bacterium | reverse complement strand
TGCCACGACCTTCGGTCGTCTCTCTGCGGTGAAACAGCTTTTTCTGGACGCGTTTTTGACACATCAGTTCAAACCGGGAATTGCTGAGCGCTGACCACCGTTTGCTGTCTACTCTTCACCAATTGCCGATTCCCCTCCCCTTGGTTACACTCGCCTCACACTCTTCAGCCACATGTCGATTGCCGTTCACATTTTATGTTTCATGTATCACAGGTCAGATGTCAAATGTCAAATGTCAAATATCAAATACCCCAGACCCTGATCCAGCCCATCATCGAGCGCGCCAGGAGCAACCCGGAGCATAACACGCTGGTGCTCCTCAACGAGGATGGCACAGTCGAGCACGTCAACGCTGCTGACTTCCACGCCGATGCTGCCGCTTACGCACAGGCTTTGCAGGCCATGGGCATCGAGCCGCAGGATTTGGTAATCCTGGTGCTGCAGCACTCCCGCGTGCTACTCTCGGCCTTCTGGGGGGCGCTGTACCTGGGCGCTATCCCATCCATCTTCCCCTTCCTGACCGAGAAGCTCGACCCCGCCCTCTACATGGAGCGCGCGCACATGCTGGTCAAGCATTCCGGGGCGCGGGTGGTGATCACCTATCTGGAGTTCAAGGACGATCTCGGTAAGTTGCTGGAGGATGTCGACTGCCGGTTGCTCAGCACCGATGAAGTTCCGCCGGTTTCGGCAGAAGACACAGTTTCCGTATCGACCGACCGGATCACTGGGGAAAGCATTGCCTTCCTCCAGCACAGCAGCGGCACGACCGGGCTGCAAAAGGGCGTCGCGCTGTCGCATCGCTCGGTCCTTAACCAGGTGGAGGCCTACAGCAGGGCCATCGACCTGCGCCCCAACGACGTGATCGTCAGCTGGCTGCCGCTCTACCACGACATGGGGCTGATCGCCGGGTTCGTGATGCCGCTGGTAGCCGGCATCCCCCTGGTACTGATGTCGCCTTTCCAGTGGGTGCGCGATCCCAAGATACTCTTCCAGGCCATCCACGATTACAAAGGTACGCTGTGCTGGCTGCCCAACTTCGCCTACAACCACAGCGCCCGCGCCGTGCGGCCGGAATACATGGACGGCATCGACCTGAGCGGGTGGCGGATGGTCATCAGCTGCTCCGAGCCGGTGCGCCACGACAGCCAACAGGTTTTCCTCGAACACTTCGCGCCCTACGGTCTGCGCGAGGAAGCCCTGGCGTCCTGCTACGCGATGGCCGAAAACACTTTCGCGGTGACGCAGAGCGACCTCGGTCAGATGCCCCGGACCGACTGGATTAACATCGAGGCCTTCCGGACCCGGCACGTGGCAGAGCCTGTCGATGCCAACACAGCGGGCGCGATGCCTGTTGTGAGCTGCGGCCGCCCCATCGACGGAACGGAAATCGCCATTATCGCCCCCGATGGGAGCAGGCTGCCTGACCGCCACGAGGGCGAGGTGATCCTGAGAGGCAACTCGATGCTCAGTGGCTACTATCGCCGCCCTGACATCACCGGTGAGGCCATGCTGGACGGCTGGTACAAGACCGGCGACATGGGCTACATCGCCGATGGGGAGCTGTACATCTCCGGCCGCTTGAAGGACCTGATCATCACCGGCGGTAAGAATGTCTACCCGCAAGACCTGGAAGCCATTGCCAATACCATCGATGGCATTCATCCCGGCCGGGCCGTGGCCTTTGGCGTGCTGGACGAGCGGCTGGGCTCGGAGGCCATCGTCATGGTGTGCGAGACAGAGAACGCGGCCGACCCGAAAGAGAAGATGGCCCTCGTGCGCGCGCTGCGCCAGAGGGTCACCCAGCAAACCGAGGTAACCATCAGCGACATCAAGATGGTCGACGAGCGATGGCTGATCAAGACATCGAGCGGCAAGATTGCCCGAGCGGATAATCGGGAGAAATATCTGCGGGAGTTTAGGGGGGAGTAGGGTAGGGTAAGTGGGTAAGTTTGCAAGAGGACAGGTTGATCGACCCACTCGACAGATAGTTGGACAGCATCAAGAGAGATAACATGAACAACCCCTTATCGTATTCATCGGTGAAACTCGCGTTGTTTGCTAAAGATGGTACCCACTTGAAGTCGGTCTCTGGTTTTGTGATTGAAGCCGGCGACCAGTATTATCTCATTACAAACAAGCATGTTGTTTCCGGTGAGGATATGCAAGAGTTTGTCAGTACACCTTATATACTGAAAACCTGTCTCCATGTTTACGCACAGGAAGATGAAAAGGTCGAACACCTTGAAACAGGCATGCGGAGGAGAATCGCCGTTGATCTGAAATCTATGAAGTAGGCAGAGTCCATGCGGACGCATTCTTTGTTGATCCATGTACGCCAGAAGGCATGACAGGCTCACCTGTTGTTGGTTTGAAGGATGATCGCATGAAACTGCTTGGTGTATATTCAGATGCTTTCACAGCAGAATTCGGCGCCAACGCCGGTCTCGTTTGGGACGCGGTGCTGATCAAAGAATTGTTAGGCGTTGCTTAAGTGTCTGTTGGAAGCTGCCTGATAAAGCGGGGACTTGAGTACTGGCAGCTGATCATTCCAAGCCCTTTGCTCAAGTTGACAACCAATCCTAGATCGGACACAATGAGGAACGGAAGAGTTGAGCAACGAGCAATGAGTGATAAGTAAAATGCAGCTTTTCAGTGTATAACTATTCATTAGAAGCTGACAATTCATCACGGGTTATGCATCACCTATCACTATCACCAAACAGCAACAAGTAGCTGAACAGTTACCCATTTGTCCTGGCTTCTGCCTAACCCTGGAGTCAACGTCATGATCAAAGAATTGTTGAGCGATGCCGAGGGACGCATGAAGGGTGCCATCCATGCCTTTGAGGAAGACCTGGCAGGTATTCGCACCGGGAGAGCATCGCCTGCCCTGGTCGAGAAGCTGATGGTGGAATACTACGGCACGCCGACCATGCTGCAGCAGCTTGCAACCATTTCTGTGCCGGAGCCGCAACTGCTGACCATTCGCCCCTTCGATCCCGGCTCGATTGGTGTTATCGAAAAGGCCATCCGTACATCAGATCTCGGTCTCAACCCGTCGAACGACGGCAAGCTCATCCGGTTGAGCATTCCCAGCCTGACCGAGGAACGCCGTAGTGAGCTTGTCAAACTGGTGCACAAGCGGTTGGAAGAAGCTAAGGTCGCCATACGCAATGTCCGGCGAGATATACTAGATGACATGCGCGACTTCGAAAAAGAGAAAGCGATCTCAGAGGATGAGTTCTATACAGGAAAAGAAGATCTGGAGAAAGTCACGTCTCACTATGTTGAACAGGCTGAAAAGATAAGCGAGCATAAAGAGCACGAGATAAAGGAAGTATAGCAAGTAGATGTTTACCGACAGTCAGCTTGCGGCTCGCAGCCAACCGTAAACGAGCCATCACCCAGCCCATCAACCTGTCCCAACCGCGCGGCCTGCAACTCTAATAACCTGCCCCTGAGCAAGCAAGAGAGGCAATCAGTTTGATTCAAATGATGACTAGTACTGAGCAAGCTGAGCAGCAAGAACTGCTCCCAGAGCATATCCCTACACACGTTGCCATCATCATGGATGGCAACGGCCGATGGGCGAAGCAGCGTGGCCTGCCACGCCTGGCCGGACACCGGGCCGGTACAGAGAACCTACGTCGCATTCTACGCGCCTGCGTCGAGCTGGGGATCAAGATCCTGACTATTTATGCCTTCTCCACCGAGAACTGGGGACGGCCCGAGGCTGAAGTCAGGGGGCTGATGCGCATCCTGGAAGATGTCATCGACCGGGAACTGCCCGAGCTGCACGAAGAAGGTGTACAACTCAGACACCTGGGAGATCTCTCGCGTATCAACAAGAAGCTGCAAAAGAAGGTCCTCCATGCCATTGAGTTGACCAGGGGCAACAACAAGTTGATCTTGAATGTTGCTTTCAGCTATGGAGGCCGCGCCGAGATCGTCCATGCCATCCGCGAGATCGTCAGTCATGGGCATAAACCGGAGGAGATCGATGAGGCGCTGGTTAGCAGGTATCTCTACACGGGAGACTTGCCCGATCCTGACCTAATAGTACGTACCAGCGGCGAGCTGCGTATCAGCAATTTTCTGTTGTGGCAGGCTGCCTATGCCGAATACTATGTTGCTCCCGTTTTCTGGCCGGACTTTGACAAAGAGGAGCTTTGCAAGGCCTTGCACCTTTTCGGCCAGCGAGATCGCCGATACGGGCTCGTCAAATAGATATGTTGAAAGAACGTGCCCTAAGCGGTGTGGTATTGATCGCGCTGGCGATCTCCGCGATTCTTGCCGGAGGCAATATACTTACTCTGTGTTTGTTGGCTGTGCTCAGCATTGGTACCACAGAGCTCGTACAGCTTGTTGCCTGGAAGGGGCATCGCGCCTTTGGCGGCCTGATGTCACTTTGGATAGCTTTGTTTCTTTTTGACCGAGCCTTCCCTCACCTAAATTTTCTCAACCTTGGATTAACATTACTGCTGCTTGCAACGCTTGGATGGGCAGTGATACGCTTCCGACAGGGAACAGCTAATGCTGTGACAGGGTTTGCTTTAACTATAGCTGGCGGTTTCTATTTAGGCTGGACCGGCGCACACTTTATTAGCTTGCGCACCCTAGAGGAAGGTTTATTCTGGACGCTGACGATCTGTGTGGCTGTGTGGTCCAGTGACACGCTCGCTTACCTTGTGGGCTCACAACTTGGTCGTACCCGGCTCATCCCGGATATCAGCCCCGGGAAAACCTGGGAGGGTTATCTGGGCGGCGTGATTGGCGCCTCGCTGATAACATCCCTGGTAACTCTGGCATGGCAGCAGCTTGGAGCCAGCAGCACTGTTTCGCCAAGGCATGGGCTCATAATCGGCTTGCTGATCTCGACTGTCAGCCCGTTGGGCGACATTGGCATCAGCATGTTCAAGCGATATGCTGGAACCAAGAACTCCAGCCGTCTGATACCCGGCCACGGTGGCCTCTTAGATCGCATGGATGCTTTGCTTATTGCTGGCATGGTGGGGTACTACTACCTGGACTTCTTCGTTATCTGAAACTATGTCATCATATGAAGTGAGACAACGGTAGCACCGTGTCTCGCTACCGGAATTCCCCGATCCCTTCGCCTCGGTCCTTGAGCCGGCACGCACCTTTTTTGTTTCATCCCTTTTTGTGCTATATTGTTAGCAAGCTCGGCCCAAATTCAGGTTCTCGCAGGATTGGCAAAGCAACAAACCCGTGAGCAGGCCTGAAGCAGGCGAATCTTGATGAGCGATCCACACAATTAGCAAAAATGATCCGATCCTGGCAGCATTAGAGGAGGCACGTGTGAGCAACCGTTGGCCTGGAAAAACCGTCATAGGAGTGACGGGGAACATTGCCACAGGCAAAAGCGTTGTGCGTCGTATGTTAGAGCACGTAGGGGCTTTTGGCATCGATGCTGATGGCTTGGCCCACCGCGCAATGTCCCCTAATGCCCCCGCTTACCAGCCCGTCATCGACACCTTTGGAAAGTGGATATTGGATGCCAATGGGCGCATCGATCGGGAGAAGCTGGCAAAGGTTGTCCTGAACGATCCCGAAGCACTTGCTCAATTGGAAGCCCTGACGCATCCGCTTGTTATCCAGGTTATCGATCTACTGGTCAAGCGTGCCAGCCAGAAGGTAGTTGTCATCGAAGCTATCAAGCTGTTCGAGACAGGTTTGGCCGAACAGTGCGACACAGTCTGGGTTGTGGATGCCCCGGAGAATATCCAGATCAAACGGTTGATGGAACAGCGCAAGCTCTCCGAGCAAGACGCACGTATGCGTGTCAATGCACAACCTCCGCAGTCCGAGAAGAAGTCGCGCGCCGTAGTGGTTGTCGATAACTCCGGCGGCTATGAAAGCACCTTCGATCAGATTCAGGCTGCGCTTGACAAGCTCATTGGTAAAGCTGAGGCCGCCCCTGAGCCTGTCAAAGAGGTTGTTTCAGCTACACCACCAGGTGAAGTTGAAATCGCTATTCAGCGTGGAGGCCCCAAACTAGCCGAGGATATCGCAAAGTTCATCAACCAGAACGAAGGGCTTTCACTGAGTCGCACCGATATCCTGGTGCGCTTTGGACAGAAGGCATACATGCTGGCTTATGCCGGTGAGCAGATCGTTGGCTTGGCAGGCTGGCAGGTAGAAAATCTGATCGCCCGTACTGATGAGTTCCTCATTGGAGCCGGCGCGCCAGTGGAGAATACCGTCAAAAGCCTGCTCAAAAGCATCGAGAAAGCCTCTAACGAATTGCAGGCCGAAGTATCTCTGATGTTTCTAAAAAATGATACGTCGGACGAGATTCGGAAAGCTGTACTGACCAGCGGCTACGAAAAGCATGCGGCCGCCGATCTCAATGTGCCGGACTGGCGTGAAGCCGCTGAGGAATCCCATCCCCCAGAGACCTATCTGGTTGTCAAGCGACTACGCGCCGATCGGGTCTTGAAGCCGGTATGAGGCAGCAATAAGCAGCCAGGATCAGTCGTCAATATACAGCCGAAGAATACAGAGCGATCATCGCTCACTTGTAAACTCGCCGGTTAACTACCCGCATGATTGTTCAGAGGCACCAATGTATTGTGAAGCCTGCTGGACGATTAAGGGATACATTAGGACAGATGAAGTATCATGACAGATTTTTTTGATCACACTCTCGACAATCTCCGTCAGGGGCCCTTGGGGCCTGTGGTACGCTGGATCGAAGCACATCCCCGTCTTACGGCCTGGTTTGTGCTGGCACTGGGCATGGTTATTCTTCTTGTCGTCGCAGCACGTGATGTGGGTCTTTTGCCGCATCAGTGGGCTGCATTGATCGTCGCAGTCATTCTGACCGCCGGCATCTGTATCTGGATTGTTGGATGGGAGGAGGACGATCTGCGTGATGAGGAAGCAGCCGCCGCCGAAGAGCTGGCTGCAGAGTCGGCTTCAGATACCCCTAAAGAGACCACGCCAACGCCAAAGAAACGCAGTCGCAAGACAAAGAAATAGCACCAACCAATACAGATCAACGCAGCAGGCCGACTTATTCTCGTCGGCCTGTTTTCCTGTCTCCCTTGGCACTAGTACAGTTATTAGGATTTTCTCATCGATGAAACCGAGTGCGGGAACGGCTTTCTGAGCACGAGCCAACACATAGAGGATAATTTTCTGCTCGTTTTGAGGACAGGATATTTTCTGCCCTCGCGCTGAAAAGTATGCCTGCTGACAATGAAACCCGACTTTTGGACGATTACTAACATATAGGGCATCGCAATTTCCAGTTCTACCAATACACCTAGCCTTCCATTCTGCATTATAGCAAGATGGGTGATGGTGTTGGGTGAAAGTTCCTTAAAAAGGGCTGTCTTTGGATCTACAGGTTACCTGATAGAATTAGCCTCAAATCACCACTTGATCGATCTGATCCGAGAGCACATCCCAGTCAATTGCCTCTTTAGGTATACTATTTGCTCCCTCCCGGATTAATTCTGTGCAACCCGCATCGCTGCCCGCCACAGCGAACACGGCCCGTCCCTGCTGCCAGGCCCGGCGCGCCGTACTAACACTTCCTCCGTCGGTGTGCGCCTCAACGACGATGACGGCCCGGCTTAAGCCGCTGGTGATGCGGTTACGAGCCATCAGATGTTGTGGATTGACATTTACTCGCGGATGAACTTCGGCCACCAGCGCACCGGAATGGGTAACTCTCTCGGCGAGCTTCACGTTTGCCGGCGGGTAAAGCCGCTCCAACCCCGACCCCAACACGGCCAGCGTCCTGGCCCCAGCTTCTAATGCCCCCAAGTGAGATGCTGTATCGATCCCCAGAGCCAAACCACTGACAATCGTCCACCCTCGCATTCCTAATTCGCAGGCCATTTGTTTTGCAAGCGCGATCCCCCTACAACTGGGCTGGCGTGTACCCACCAGCGCAACAGCGCGAGCATCCCTACCCAGGATCTCGCCGCGAACAAACAGCACCGGGGGTGCATCATCACAATGAAGTAGATTGGCAGGATAGGAAACATCCTCCCACGTCAAGACGGTGATGTCTCGCGCTGCCAGATCCTTCAGCTTGGTTTCAATTTCAGGCAGGCTAATTTTGCTGATTGCTGAGGCTGTCTGTGGGCCGACACGTTGGACGCACATGAGCTGCTCTGGCGTAGCCTCAAAGATCGCTTCAAGACTGCCAAAGTGGGACAATAATCGAGTAATCGTCTTCCCACCGACACGCGCACTGGCCGATAAAGCCACCCAGTGCGCCTTGCTCATGTGGCTTCCTGCCCTGTCAGGACAAGTCTGAGATAAAGAACGGTCTCGATTCCATTTCCGATATCCGCCTCAATACGACGCTTGATCTCGAAGCCTAATCGCTCATAGAGCGCCAATGCGCGCGAATTGGCCTCAGCTACACCGATCTCGACTTCGCGAAATCCCTGTTGGCGGGCAATATCGAGCAGCCCGGAGATCAGAGCCGTGCCGATGCCTTGGCTGCGACAATAGACGCTCACAACCAAATCGCTGATCTCGGCCTCCTTGGTCCAGCGAGACAGCTGTCCAAAACCAACTGGCTCGCCGCCTTGCAGAGCCGTCAAAGCCCAGGCACGTCCCGCTTCGCAGCGACGAACGATGTTGGAGAGGAGATCAAGGATGTGATCGAAGGGCACTTCTGGCCAGCAGGCTTCATGAAGCGCGGGAATCTGGCTTAAATCAAAAGGATGTAGTGTTAGCTTTAGTATGGATGTCATAATGTTTGTTTTGGTTGGCATACGTAGGGTGAACCCCCACTTAAGAAAACACTGGTACAACCTGATCACTGTCCCCATTCTAAACCAACAACATGGCATCGCCAAATGAGTAGAAACGATACCTCATCTGCCGGGCAACCTGGTAAGCATCTAAAATCGCTTCACGACCGGCAAAAGCGCTGACCAACGCCAGCAGCGTCGAGCGCGGTAGATGGAAATTGGTAATCAAGCTATCGACAACACGGAAACGATAACCGGGCCGGATGAATAGGCTGGTGGCCTCATCGATAGCCACTACAGGCTTCCAGGCGCACGTATCCTTTTCCTCGATGTAGGGATCAGATATTCCGGCGCTGCGCAGTCCGGCAGTCTCAAGTACGCGCACGCTGGTTGTCCCCACTGCAACGATGCGTCCTCCGGCAAGTTTAGTCTCATTGATCATAGCGGCAGATTGAGCAGCAAGCACAGCCCTTTCAGTGTGTATCTTATGATCCTCGATGTACTCTTCGCGGACCGGCTGGAAGGTGTCCAGACCGATATGCAGCGTGCAGTAGGCGGTCCGCACCCCCTGCTCACGCAGCGCCACCAACAGTTCCGGTGTAAAGTGCAAACCTGCCGTCGGCGCGGCGGCCGAGCCCGGCTCGTGGGCATAGATTGTCTGGTAGCGTTCGGGATTGGCAAGAGGGATGTGGATGTAAGGCGGAAGCGGCACCTCACCCAGCTCCTCAAGCAGCGGCGAGATTGGTACATCGAAGTGAACGATACGCTCAGCTCCCTCACCTTCACTCACAACTACACCCTCAACCCCAGACCCGCCCACTCCTTCAAAAACCAGACGGGAACCTTCCCTAATATGCCTGCCTCCGATTAACCCCCGCCATGTTTGCTCATCCTCACGGCACAGTAGCAAAAACTCGATCCGCCCGCCGGTTGGCACCTTACGTCCATGCAGTCGGGCCGGGATGACTCGTGTCTGGTTGAAGACCAATAAATCGCCCGACCGGAGGTAGGTACCGATGTCACGGAAATATCGATGCTCGGTGCGCCCACTCGAACGGTCCAGCACCAACAACCGCGAGGCGTCGCGCGGCTCAATGGGTATCTGGGCAATTTGCTCGGGCGGGAGATAGTAGTCGAAATCAGATGTTTTCATTCTTACAATGTGCTAGGTGAATAACTTGTACGGTCAATTCAACACTCAACGATTCGGCAGCCGGAAAACTATGTTCAGAACAACGGTTGAAATAATGCTAAGTAGAAGCATGCTGACCATCGGGATAAAGCACCCAAACCGACCGGCAGAGCTAACGTAACGAATACCACCGGGCAGACCGCCAAACCGATCCAGGACAGGGATCTTGACAACCCGAAGCAGCAAAAGTCCCAGTATTGTAATGGATACGCCAATGACAACCAACCATTTAGACTTGAAACATCGGACGAGTTTTGATGAACTGAAGAAATTTGTGTCTCAAGTCCTTTTCGGGGAAGCCCTGTTGGCCCCGGCCGGTCTTTCTTCAGCATTTCTCCCAATGCCGACTTCACCTTATCGCTGAACCAGTAATAGACTATCCTAACGCTAATCCCATAGCACGTCGCTGTCTCTTCGACAATGCTTAAGCACAGACTTTCCTCCATCACCTTGACTTTTATATTAAGCGAAATTACTCTATTCATCAGGCCTCGCTGCTGTCAAACTCTATCCTATCGCAGCTTGTCCCTCTTTCAAATATCTCTTTCCGGGCTTCCCCCACTTCAGTGGACAGGGTTAATGTCTGAGGAGAGGAGAGATTCAAACTCCTCAGGGCTGAGATAGCCGAGAGAAGAATGCAGACGTTTGCGAT
>JAFGMS010000215.1 GCA_016927375.1 Anaerolineae bacterium | reverse complement strand
TTCCCGCTTTCGCGGGAATGACACGTAGTTCGCGAGGCTGAAGGCGGATCATCGAGCAATACGAGGCTCTTAAGTTGACACTTATGACCCATTTACCTTTTACGCATCACTTATGGCCACAGCAGAAAGCGCCAGGTAGCTGAGCAGTTACGAACTATTTTCAAGGGAGCGGCTCATGAGCCAAGACTCACCAATGGGGATGAAAATAGCAGCAGCTTGCCGGTGATTGTGGCGTATGGATTCCCGATTTCGCGGGAATGACAGAATTGGCGAAGGCCGATTATGTCGAGGCTTGGGATAGCAGTAGGCACATACAAAGCGCAAAGCTTTTAACTCGTTGCTCGGCACTCGTTACTCAGTACTATTTTCAAGGGAGATACGGATTGTCACTCTGCCCCCGGCACTCAAGGCAAAGGTTCTATCCAGTAATCCCCGTCCGTGTAGCCTTCCGATATCCAACCGGATATGCCTCCAGACACCCGGACGAGCCAGGCATTGAGGTGCCCCCCGCGAGCCACCACGCAGACGGGGCCTCTAAGCACCTCGAACTCGGTACCCGGTCCCAGCACGGCGATCTCCGGTTCTTTGTTGGGCTCCGCCCACAGCGTAGATGGTGACTCGCTGAGACTTACACGTCCCTTACCACCCACTTCTAAGCGCGGGGCAAGGGCACCAGGACAATCCGGATCAGGCGCATTGGTAGGGGAGGGAGTCGGGCCGGGAACCATGCCGACATCGACAGTCGGGGCACCGCTTGGTTCCGGAGACGCCGCGACAGCCGGCGGTTCCGGAGACTGGCTGCCACCGGCTTCCCAGGGCCAATACTCTGACATTCCCCAAAGCGCCAACACCACTGTCAGCCCACCGATTACAATCCCGGCTGCAACAACCAGACCGCCAATCCAGATCCAGGGCCGCGCACGCCGCCGTTTACGAGGCCGGGGCATTTGCACAGAGCCCGACGACGCATAAACACGGCTGTCCACCTGCTGGGGATAAGGCACAGGGGCGGGGTCAGGCTCAGCTAATGGTGCCGGCGGTTTGGACATCCGGGCTGTATCCTCGTGCTCATCCCTTTCTATCTTCTCGACCACCATCTTCAGCTCGGCAGCCAGGGCCCCCGGGCTTTGGCTGCGCTGGTATGGCTCCTTTGCCATTGCATGCTCAACCACCCGCTGAACGGCATCAGGTAAATCGGGGCGATACCTGCGAACATCGGGGATGGGCTCACCGATATGGGCCATAATGAGGCCAATGGGCGTCGTGGCATGGTATGGGTGCCGCCCGGTGAGCATCTCAAAGAGCGTTGCACCCAGCGCATAGACATCTACCAGCGCTGTCAAGCCACCCTCGCGGGACAACTCCGGAGCCATGTAGGCAGGCGTCCCTACGACCCCGCTGCCGGTAAGCTGTGCGGTCCCCTCTGTGATCTTGGCGATACCAAAGTCGGCCAGATAGACGTTGTCCTTCTCGTCCAACAAGACATTGCTGGGCTTGAAGTCGCGATGAATGATGCCTTTCTCGTGCGCAAAATCCAACCCGCCGGCGATCTGCTCTACCAACCTCGAAACTTCACGGAGCGGCAAGCCGCCCTCACGGCGGATGCGGTCGGCAAGTGTACCGCCGGACATATAGGCCATCACGATGTACGAAAGGTCGTCTTCCTCTCCAAAATCGTAGACCGGCAGGATATGAGGATGTTGGAGACTGGCGATTATCTGCACCTCACGCGCAAAACGCTCGACAAAGGTGGGCTCCTGCAGGAAATAGGCAGGCAAAATCTTGACAGCCACCTCTCGCCCAATAGAGGGCTGTACGGCACGGTAAACATCCGCCATCCCGCCGTGGCCGATTACATCGAGGATTTTGTAGGAGCCAATCGTACGTCCGGCAAGATCCAACATGACTGCTTCCTTTGCAAACAGCAACGAGCAATGAGTGCTGGGCAACGAGTTAAAGCTTACAGTTCCCTACCGGCCATTATGCTACCGGATAGAGAAACGGGGCAAGTGAGAAAGAGCAATTAACCTTTGAACCAGCTTCCCCCATAACGCACCAAACCTTGCCGTCTGGTGGCATATCGCCAGTTCATCTCACTGACCGAAGTCGGTGGATGTAAGAAGCTATCAAGAGCCAGGGCCATCTGGCGTGCCGCTTCCTCGGCAGGCACCTGCCCTGTTGCCGTGCCCAAACCAGGACAGGCTACAATGTCGATTTGGTGAGCTGCGGTGCGGTTATGATGTGCCACGGCGCGAAGCATTGCAAACATGGCCAGGTAAACATGATCGGTTTTGTCGACAGACATGGGGATTCGCATCGTATGTGTGTGAGCGAGGAAGGGGTGCTTGGTGTGTCCAGTCTCGACGATGATCGATGTACCTACAGGCTGTTCTCCAAAGTAATCTTCCAATATCCGCTCCTGGACATGCTTCATCAGAGCATCGCCAAAATAGCGAATGATCGCCCCGTCAATTCCCCCGTCCATTAGCCCAAACGAGTTGGCAGGGCTCACCATACAATCATACCGATCCAGGTTCTCGAACTTATCGTTTACAACCTCTATGTTATCAAAAGCCTCAAAATGCGTCTCGAAGGCGCTGCAAACCAGGGAGTTTTGATCGATCAAGGTGAGTTTAAGCATTGACAGTTACCCTCCTCACTCAATCCGCTCATAGACCAGCAGCCGTGAGCTGTGGCCCACATCGATGGGATATTCGGCCAGCAGGCGATACTGCTGCTCGAAACGCGGATCGATAAACAGGCTGTTCTCACCATAAGACTCCAGCAAAGAGATATAGTCCGGTCTTAAATCAAAGATCAAATCAGGGGCAACGGCATACCCCGATGAGCCAAGCATACTGGCATCGACCGGGTAGTAAGGTGTGGCTTCCGGTGAAATCAACCCAACCGTATCGAGGATGCGCAGGTTCGAGCTCCAGCCAATCGCACCGATATCACCTGCCGCAATAACAGCATCTTGGGCAGCCCGGGCTGCGATCATCTGCCCGACCTGTTCTTGCAGGGTTTCAGCCTCGTTCCAGGCCATACGCGGTGTGGGCCGATCCGGCCCGTAGTCAGGATGCAGCTCCCAGTCACGCAAGCTGAAGACCAGCCAGGCAGCTGCAACTATCCCCAAGACCCAAGGCGCCCACCTCGATCCCGCCAGCCTGCCGGCCAAGGACCAGAGACCGGCAACGACACACAGGGTGAAGACGGCCATCGGCGGGACGAGATACCAGTTGAACATGCGGATATTGACTGCGGCGAAGACAGCAGCATACAGCCAGGGGAAGATAACCAACGGTAGTGCACGCCAGTCTTTGCGGACCAGCACGATTCCGCCTATCACGGCAAGGACCGGATAGACCAGGCTGCCGATCAGCGCGGCGGCACCGCCCAGGGTTTCATGTTCAAAGAAAGGCACGCCATAATTGACGGCAAAAGTCGCCAGCGCGGTATACCAGGGCTGAATGTAGGCTGCGACCTTGGCCGTCATCGAGCGAGTGAGAGGATTGCTGAAGGTGAGTGTGCCGTAAACCAGCCAGGGCAGCAGCACGGCCAGATAGACGCCGCCTGCGCGCCAGGGAAGACGTGCCGGAAGCGGCCGCCCTGATCGCCTTTGCCATGTCTGCCAGATGATGGCCAGCGCCAGCGGTCCGGCCCAGATCAGTGTGTCGGGACGGGTTAAAGTCGCCAGGCCGGTCCAAGCAGCTGCCCAAACGATGTATCCCTCCAGCCATGCCACGAATGCCCCCAGCATCAGCGCGACATACAAGCCGGTCTCCATACCGCCGATGGCAAAAGCCACGCTGCGAGGAGCCACGGCCCACAACAATCCTACCACAATGCCGGGCAGTGGATGTTCAAGCAAGCGACGTGCGATCCAGTAGAGCAGCACCCCGTTTATCCCATCAGCCAGTGCATTGATCACCTGTGCAATGGCCGGGAAGTTGGTGCTTCCACCAAGCCATCCTACCAGCGCCAGCAGCAGCGTGTAGAGCGGCGTTGTCGTCCCCAGCACATGCTCGCCGGAGTTGTAGACAAAGCCAATCCCATCGACGATATTGCGGGCGTAACGAAAGGTAATGAAGGCATCATCTATGATGTGTGGGCCAGGAATGAGCCGCACGATTATCGCCAACAGAACAAGGACACAGACGATAGCAATATCACGGTGAGTAAGAGAGGAGGGGAATTCAGTTGGCCGCTGCATGGTATCCTCCGGAATCCAGATATGGTACCCGAGGATACCACATCTCTTGTACATGACCACCATTGACAGCGTCTACTTGAACGCCTGCCAAGGTTGTGCTACACTGCCGCACATCATCCGGGTAACTCAATCGAGGTAAGTTATGTCCAAAGTCGCTGAGGCATCTCTGCGTGTCTTACAAATGCACATCATCTGGCGCGATACATTCATCGTCGACCGCCCCATGACAGGCTCGCGCCACGGAACCAATGATTTTCTCGAAAGCACCCGCGACCGTATTATCAACTTGCCTCCTTATATAGCGGACCGCTTCACCAGACGCAACGATCAACCCGATCCGCTGAGGATCATCGAGCGTGCCTCACGTAATGTAGCACGCAGCGGCTATGGTAACCTGATCCGCTACCAATTCGCCCCGCTCAAAATGGCAAACCTTCAGCCTACCCTTTCCCGGCTGCGCTGCCCACCAGACGCACTCAGCCCTGAAGAAATCGAGTTCGCAGCAGGGGAAGCACAGGAATTGGGAAACTGGATCGAGATCACCCCCCTGCTGCTCCTGCATAAAGCCGGCGTGGGAATCGTGGAGTACCTGGCCACTCTGTACAACCACAGAGAGGGCTACACTCCTGATGAGGCCATCGCACTGGTACGGTTGGGGATCAACCCGCAGCTCCTTTGCCTGCCGGACGAATGGCACAGCCTGCTCCCACCCAACCTGGCGGACTGGGCCATCCACTGCGTGGTCGATCCCGCACCCGGCCATCATTTGATGGTCGCCGGGCTGCGCGATCTCTCACACATCCTGACAGCGCGGCTGAAACCCTCGGCTCGCCAACGCCGTTTGGGCAAGCGCAAGAAGGACACCATGCTTGCGAAGCCAATGCGGCCCTTGGGCTCCACTACCGTGGTGCTGGAGGAAGTCGACCCCATGCCGGGCGGCAATTTTGCAGCTTATGTTGCCGAGTATGCCGGACCACTGCGAGGCATCGGCGCCATGGACACTTATTATCGCGAGCGGTCAAGCTGGATCGTAGAGCGCGAGCTGACCGATAACCTCAGCACCGACAGCGAAACGGCTGTATATCTGCTGGGCAACAGCGAGTTGATACTCTTCAACGATCAGCTCAAGCCTGTCGTCGCTTCATCGCGCCCCAGGCTGGGTGTGCCAACGGATGACCTGGTCGTGCTCTACATGTTCATGCACTACCAGGTGCTGATGGAGTGGACCTACCTTCAGGGAGCTATCCTACGTGCCTATATCCAACGGCTAGATGCCCTGGTTGCTTCGCCCAAACCACAGCGCTCATTGATGATCGGGACGCTGCAAGGCGCCCTGGCCGACCTGGTCCAGTACCAGGAAAGCATCACGCCGTATGCCAATCGCATCGAGTTTCTGGAGAGGGCCAGCGCCTATCACAAGCTTGATGAGCTGGGCGACCGCTTCGAGCGCAAGCAAGAGATGCTGCTCAACTACGCCTCGGAATATCACGATTACCGTGAGACGCGTGCCACCGAGTTTCTGAACTGGCTGGCATGCATCCTCACCGGGGCAGCACTGGCCGACCTCATCCACACGATGGTGGGCATCACGCCAGAGCAACACGGTTTGTATCTGGCGACTACAGGTGGCAGCATTCTGTTGGTACTGGCAATTCTGGCTATAGTGCAGCGTTTTCTATAGCCCACAATTTCCGGCTTGAGCGGCATGAGGTCGGTAAGCTGGACTCTATATGGTTGCGTGTGGACCACTCAGCGTCTTTAACTTGTTGCTCGTGCCTCATTGCTCATGACTCGTTGCTCGTTACGGTTTTCAAAGGAGTGGTCTATGAGAAAAAGCTCACCGACGAGGATGAAAATGGCAGCGGCTTGCCGGTGATTGTGGCGTATGGATTCCCGCTTTCGCGGGAATGACAGGAGTGATGAAGCTGTGCTCAGTTGATGCTTGAGATAGCAACAGGTACATACAGGGCTTTTGACTCGTTACTCAGTACTATTTTCAAAGGAGGGTTGGCTATGTCTTTTAACGTCACGTGGCTCGGCCACGCCAGTTTCGCTCTGGATATCGACGGCCACAAGGTGCTGCTCGACCCCTTTCTTTCCGGCAACCCGGTCGCCAGCACCACCCCGGACAAGGTCGATGCGGACTTCATCCTGGTCTCTCACGGGCACGACGATCACATCGGTGACGCAGTGAGTATTGCCAGGCGCACCGGCGCAACGATCATCAGTAACTTCGAGATCGCCAACTGGCTCGGTGGGCAAGGGATAGAGAAGACGCACGGGCAGCACATCGGCGGGGGCTATCACCACGCGTTCGGATACGTCAAGCTGACGATTGCCCACCACGGCTCGGCCCTGCCGGACGGCAGCTATGGCGGCAATCCCTGTGGTTTCCTTATCACGGCCAAAAGCGGTAAGAGAGCTTACTTTGCCTGCGACACCGGCCTGTTCTATGAGATGAAGTTCTATGGCGAGGAGGGGATCGTCCTGGCTGCACTGCCCATTGGCGATAACTATACAATGGGACCGGACGATGCACTCAAGGCCGCCAGGCTGCTGGAGGCCAAGGCTATCATCCCCATCCACTACAATACCTTCCCGCTCATCGAACAGGATGCAGATGCCTGGGCAAAACGCGTCGAGGCAGAAACCGGCAGTAAGGTGGTCGTTCTCAAGCCCGGCGGAAGCTATGAGATATAGTAGGGGGCAGCCATTCAGTTGACATTGTGATGGTAAGGTCGCACCTTCTAGGTGCAATGTCAAAGCCACCGCCTCCGGCGGTGGTCATTTACTGGAACAAGCGCGTGGATAACATAAGATCGTAGAGTGCAAGAGCCCTGGTATCCGGCCAGAAAATCATGGATAACGTTTGATTGCAAGGTATAATAGCGCTGCTGGCAGGCAACCAACAAGGTCTATTTCTTGCCAGGTCAGGAAAACCAGTACGCAGCATCACTCTCTTTCCTTGGTTGTAAACGCTCATTCGGGCACTTGTCGGGTTACGCCCGTAGGTTTCTCGGAATGGCCAGTCGAGCACTGAGAAGCTTTTGCCGGTCAGGCATCATGCAGCAGGCCGATTGCCACTTATCAGAAGGGAAAGCCTCATGACAAAAGCAAAAGCCAATCATGTAGAAGTTAAGCATCCAGAAGACAAGATTTATCAGCTTAAGGTTACCTTGGCGGGCAGCAAACCTCCCGTCTGGCGGCGGCTGGCGATCCCTGGAGACTCCACCATGGAGGAGGTCCATGCCATCATCCAGGCCAGCTTTGATTGGGAGAATGCGCACTTGCACCAATTTATTCTGGGGGATGAGCGCGATGGAATTATCATCAGCCATCCTAACTTTGGGCTTGGAAGCGGCAGGACCAGAACTAGTAAAGCTGTCGAGAAGATAGTGTCCGATTTAGGCTTTGATGAAGATTTTTTGTCTCTGGATGAACTGTGGGATGAAGGTGTATTGGATGAAAGTATAGTTTTTCTGGAAGATATCGTCTCGCGCGAGGGAGCCAGGCTGGTCTACGAATATGATCTCGGTGACAGATGGGAACACGAGATACTGGTCGAGAAAATTTTCGATCCCGAGCCAGGTGTCGAGTATCCTGTTTGCATCGATGGAGCACTCTCCGGCCCGCCGGAGGACTGCGGCGGCATTCCCGGTTATGCCGATCTTCTGGAAGCCTTGAAGGATTCCAAGCGGGAGGATCATGCAGAGGCTCTGGATTGGGTCGGTGACGATTTTGACCCGGAGGAGTTCGATCTCGACACTATCAATGCGGAGTTGTTTTACTACGAGGACTATCTTGTTCCTCCTGAGGACGATTTCTCATTCGATGATGTAGCAATCAGCGATGAGGCAATCGAAGAAGCCATCGACATGATCAATGAGCAAACCAAGGCATTTGTTCAGGAGGTTGTCTCATCGAAAGATGGCTTTGCCTTGCGTTTTCCTGGCGGTGTCCCTCTGGTAAATGTCGTCGTCTCACAATTTGCCGCTATGACGTATGCTCAATACCCGCAGCTAAAAGCGATCTACGAGGTTGGGCCGGGATCGGAGCCTGTCTGGGTGCGTTTCACAGGGCCGAAGAACGATATCCAGGCTGTAAGAGAGATCCTTGGGGTGAAATAAGGAAATGGAGCCCGTCCGCAGGGCACTGCACACATAAGACGAGTTGTGGTAAAGCGCCCCAGGGATATAATTCTGCAAGAGAGGCATTCAGGAAACCGTGCTTTATACGCTTCGTCAGCCATATGCCAACTTCGTGACTGGCTATGAGCTGAACGCTTGCCTCGCCCTTCCACAATCGAAATAATTACCAGGTACCAGGAGACCAGTCTATGTTACCCCACCTACGCTCTGTCGAAAAAGGGATCAAGGCCATCGATGGCTATCTGAATCGCGTAAGCAAGGGATCTAAGCTCGACGAAAACGGTCGCTGCCGGCTGCAGGCAGACCAGGTTGGTATTCATGTTGTGGCCAACCCAGGCATGGATGTGTTGACCTTCAAGGCTTTCATCAACTTCTTGCCCGATCCTGCTACCGGCAAAGTGCTGCCTCTATATTATCACCTGCTGGATATGAGTGATGCGCCTGAGACCGGTATGGCCTATTTCGCCATCGTTGCTTCGGAAGAAGTGGGCGGAGAGCATGATGTGATCAGCGTGGAGTGCAAACGCCCCATCGTCGACATCAGTTTCGATGAGTTTACCGCTTGTCTGAAGGCAGTCAGTTCGGTCGCCAACCAATGGATGGATCGGCTTGAAGAGGAGTTCGACGCGCCCAAGGTGCCTTGATATGCTGCGCCCCAAGAAAAAAGGCAAGCCGGGAGTCAAAGAAAATGGGCGTGCTATCAAAGAAAGTAGGCTTGTTGTCAATGCGACCAGACCTGCTGACAAAACCGGCGCGCGGATGGAGCTGCCTGGTGTGCATACCGGCCCGTTGGCGTGCATCGACCACTGCCGATAGAATGACCAGTATGGTTTTGTAACTTCTTTTTGGGGAGGCAGTGATGCACAAGAGGACGACTGTATACATTGTGCTGGTATTGACTGTGCTGTCTTGTGGACCCTGTATTACAATGGGTGATTACGACTCGGATGTTGGAATGACGAATGTGGCCAACATGACGGCCTATGCAAACACTCAGGCAGTAGGTGACCAATCTGCAGCAGCTTTTGAGGCTACCCGGCTTGCATTTGTGGTAGAGGCTACGCTGACCGCCATTGCAGCATCGCCCGATGAGCCGACCGCCGAGCCCACTCAGAGCAGCCCTGAAACCGGCACTGTCTCGGGGCGGATATGCTACCCATCTGAGGGTGTCCCAGAGGTGACGGTCTACGCGCAGAGTACTGCGGACAACTCCTGGGTAAGCTTTGACTACCCGGGCGGGTGGGGTGAGTATACCTTTCCGGGCATTCCGCCAGGCGACTACGTTTTCTTCGCCTATGTCAAAGATGAAAGCATCAGCATAGCCGGTGGTTACACCCAGGCTGTCATCTGCGGTCTGGGAGCCGGTTGCGATGATCACAGCCTGATCGCTGTTCACATCGGTGCGGGTGAGACGGTGGAAGGCGTCGATATCTGTGACTGGTATGGGCCGGAAGGTTCTTTGCCGCCCCGGCCATAAGCATTTCCTACAAGCGGAGTGATTGAGCTGATGCAATTGCGTCTCAAGCCTTACATCTCTCAGACTGAGAGCTGGCCGGAGCAAGGGCGTGTCATCCTGGCGCAGTACAACGACCAGACAGTGGTGGTCTATCAGGCTTTCAATCGGGAGATTGGAGCGTATGCGGTTCGGCATGGTAGACTGGACGGCGCGGGCTTCAGCCTCAAACGGATGAGCTGGCTCAAGACCAACTTCTTGTGGATGATGTATCGCTCCGGCTGGGGCAGCAAACCTGATCAGAAATGTGTGCTGGCCATCTGGCTGCGGCGGGATGCCTTTGATGCGATTTTGGAGCAGGCGGTACAGAGCCTGTTTGCGCCGGAGGTCTATGGAGATCGCGGGGCCTGGCAGCATGCACTCGATCAATCGGAGGTTAGGTTGCAGTGGGATTCCGATCACAATCCCAAGGGCGGCAAGCTCAAGCGGCGGGCGATCCGATTGGGGCTGAGCGGCGAGATGCTGCGAAGCTATGCACAGGAGTGGATTGTCCGGGTCGAGGATATCAGTAAGTATGTGCACGAGCAGGCCAGATACGCCCACGACCCGGAGATGCTGCTCGTTCCCGCGGAGCGTATTTATCCGATAGCGGATGGGACGGTCGCGAGGCGATTGGGGCTGGATGTGTGGGGAGGTAAGTAATCATTGACTGTTAAGGTCAACTTTTCCAAAGAGCCTGCGCCTTCGTGGCAGCAGCACGTTCTCCCCGGCAGCGCCATCGAGCATAGTGGTTCATTGTGGCGATTCGTCAACGACCCGGTCGAGGCCGGGCGCTACACCAACGCGCAGATCGACGACTACCAGGGACTGCGACGGCGCGACTTTTTGTGGAAGCCGCCGCTTACGCTGACTGTCCACGCGCAGTTTTCGCACCCGGTTGGCGAGTTGGCCGGCACAGCCGGTTTTGGTTTCTGGAACGATCCCTTTATGATGACCGGTGCACGCATGCCGGCGCTTCCGCGAGCGATCTGGTTCTTCTATGCCTCGCCGCCGTCGAACATGAAACTGGACCTCGATACCCCCGGCCATGGCTGGAAAGCGGCCACCATTGATGCTATCCGGCTGCCATTCTTCTCGCTGGCCCTAACCGCTCCCCTGGCGATTCCGCTGATGAACATCCCGGCGCTGTACCGGATCTTGTGGCCGATTGGGCAGCGAGCTATTGGAGTGAGCGAGGCGCTGGTCGAGGCAGATATGACTGCCTGGCACACCTATCAAATAGAGTGGGGAGTACATCGAGCCCTATTCCAGGTAGATGGACAGAGCGTGATGGACTGCGACACACCGCCACGCGGGCCGCTCGGCTTCGTGATATGGATCGATAATCAGGCGCTGATCGCCACGCCGCAGGGTCGGCTCAAGTGGCAAACGGTGATGCTCTCAGAGCGGCAGTGGATGGCGGTTGATGGTTTGGAGATTACTGTCTGACGGCAGGCATTAGCGAGGTGTGCGCTGCTGTCTCTGAACTGCGACGTCGAACAAAGGGGTTCTCGGTGATCAGTTGATATGCAATTACCGATCTTTGCTCCGTTCTTCCAAACTGTTCAACAAGCTTGCCTACTTGCAGACTTGCCAACTGGTAAACTTCCCACTCAGCAGTGCTCATTCCCCTTCGGGATCGCTGATAGTCCATTCGTTTTCGTTCTCCAGCAATTGATCGTACAACTCGGCACCACCCAGGCTTTCACATGTCACCACCTTGAGATTGTAACTGCCGGCGGGGATATCGGTGATCGTGAAGTTATAGCCAGGCTCAATGATTTCATCAGTGTTTAACTGGTTGAGCCCCCAACCCTCACTATCTACCGAGACAATATAAAGCTCACAGATGCTCAGACTGCCATTGTTGATCACGGTCAGCTCGGCCAGTTCGGTCGTAACCTCCCACTTCTGCTCACCGGCCGTCATGGAGAAACCATACACCTCGGAAAGGGTGTTGTTACGACAGTCGACGGCACTGAGATCATAGGTGCCTGGCGTGATTGCTTCGATGGTGTAGGTTTCACCAGCCAAGATGGAGGTACCGCTATCCAGCCAGCTGTTGCCCCACTGATCGCTGGTCTCAGGCGAGATGTACAGAGAACAGATATCTGCTGCTGATTGGTTTTCGATGATCAGGCTGGCGTTTGTTGGCGCATCGATTGTTGGCGTAGCAGTAGCTTCAGACAGGAGCGAGCCTAGTACTGCCAGCCCACCAAATGCCAGGAAGACACCAACACAAACAAGTACCAGCACACCAACAATGGATCCGACAATGATGGCGGGGCTGCAACCGCGTTTTTGGGGGGCGGGTGGGGGAGTAGTGTACATGGGCGCAGGTGTGCTTACGTAAGGTGATTGAACAGAGGGGGGAGATTCCCTCATGGCTGGCGCGGGCTGGGCCTGTTGCGCCTCTGACCACTCTACAGAAGCAGAGTCAGATCTGTCAACGTGCCTCTCTTTGCCGACTACCGGGGGTTGGTTTCCCTGAGCAGCCTGTTGTAGATCTTTAGCCAGGTCAGAAGCTGTCGTGTAACGATCTTCCGGGCGTTTGGCCATGGCTTTGTTGACAACCGCGGTGATGGTCTCCGGCAGATCGGGGCGTGTCCCTCGCACATCGGGGATAGGGTCAGAAGCATGGGCCATCATGACCCGGATGGGAGTGTCACCCTGAAATGGATACTGGCCAGTGAGCATCTGAAATAGTGCCACACCCAGGGCATAGACATCTACCGCCGGAGTGATATCACGCTTCTCGGCCATCTCTGGGGCCATGTAAGAGGGAGTGCCAATGATTGCGCTGCCAGTCAGTTGTGCGGTTGATTCAGATATCTTGGCGATGCCAAAGTCGGCCAGGTAGGCATTGCCGTTCTCGTCCAGCAAGACATTGGAGGGTTTAAAGTCACGGTGGATGATCCCCTTGCGGTGAGCATGATCAAGCCCTTCGGCGATCTGCTCTGTCAGCTTGACGATTTGCTCAAGGGGCAACGGCCCCTCGTGGATCTTGTCGGCCAGTGTGCCACCTGACATGTAGGCCATGACAATATAGGGCCGATTTTCGATCTGACCGTAATCGTAAACAGGCAGGACTCGTGGATGCTGCAGTGCGGCGATGACCTTGACTTCGTGCTCGAAGCGTTGGAGGAAGGTCGGATCGTGCAAGAAGTGTTGGGGCATTACTTTGATTGCTACCGTGCGCCCGATGGACTTCTGGCGGGCCAGATAGACGGTTGCCATACCACCCTGCCCAAGCTGTTGGCCAATCTCATATTGGCCGAGGGTCCTACCGGTCAAATCGCCGGTCCTGTATTCGGTTTCTGCTGTCATATACGTATTCTCCCGCGAGGGCCATAGGGCCCTGATACCTGTAAATATTCCTCTGAAAATAGCAATTAGGCATGAGGGATGAGTTAAAAAAACAGCACACCCTCATCACCCCTGTCATTCCCGCGAAAGCGGGAATCCATACGCTGCAATCATCCGCTGCTACTCTTTGTTGTAGGGCAGCACCTCATGGATAGTTCCTCATAAACAGAAAACTGACGGCAGCGACACCTGATTTGACAGGCTGCCGGCCGGATGCTTGTGACTTCTAGTTTGCCCCCATCTGAGAGTGGGCGCAAGTGCTATGTAGGGAGCGGGTGATTGTGGCGTACGGTTTCCTTACCTGCATGGGAATGGTGTCAGAGTTTACGCCATGCTCCTTCGTACTCGACGATAGCCTCACAGCCGGCAGCATCTGCGAAGTCTGCCGGGGAGTGGACCGGCTCCTCATGGGATAGGATAGGGTCGCTACCTCAGCAGGAAAGGCCATCTTTCCGCCGAAGGATAGACACATTGGCTTACTGTAGCTGTCCCGGAACAGTTCAGGGAATCAAAATCTCTCGCCGAGAAAATCAAATTTCTAGCCTAGAAACTTATTTTTCTAGCCTAGAAAAAAGGAGACGACACCTGGAAATGCATCGAAGGTAGTGAGGAAATCGAGGGTTTGAAGGGCTGATATCTGAGCCGGCCTGGCGCAGCAGCGGGTGATTCTGACGTATGGATTCCCGCTTATGAACATTAACAAAATAATCCAGTAACGAGATAGCGCGCACGTGAGAGGGCAATTAGGAATATTGAGGCGTTTAACCTCACCCCCTTTGCTGCTATCTCCTTACCGAGCCTGGCGACGCCCCCTCTCCGCCAGCGGAAGAGGGGGCGCAACCGCAAATCATAGACATTAGGCAATACCTTCGTCAGTTTGGGATTTGCCGAGTCGAAGTCAGTTGCGAAGCTCACGCGTGAGATGTAATGAGTGAAACGTGATACGTGAAAACTGAGAGAAGCCCGGTTGAATTAAAATTGGCTCCGGATTTTCCGGAGATGATTCTATTGTTTTACCCACCTCACACTGTCATTCCCGCGAAAGCGGGAATCCACTTGTGTCCCTATGGATCCCTATTTTCGCAGGACGGCATGGCTGGCGAAGGTATTGATTAGGGTTACCGGATTAAAAAATAAAGGTTCATTCGCGGGAATGACAGGATAGGCGACGGTATGGTAAGTTGACGCCTAACTCATCCCTTATGCCTCATACTATTTTCGATGATCAGAAACTTGCCACAGCCGACGATGCGGAATACCCACAGACAATTGTTACATTTCTTTACCTTTAGATAATAGAGTTGGGACTATCATAGAAACTATGGAGGTACTTCATTTCTGAGACAGCGGAACCTGAAGGAGGTGACAATGAACACCGAAGGGAAGACTAAACGGCTCAATCTGATGCGCTACTGGCTTTTCGGGACTTTCGTCATCGTCTTTGCGGCGATAACGACCTATATTGGGTTATTCACTAATCGCGATGCCTTACGTGCAGTCCGGGTGGGGTTGCCGATCTGGGGCATTACAGGGATCTTGTGCATTGCCATCTATTACGGCTACAAGTTCCTATATCTCAAGAGGGCCAACATCGAGTAGCTAATTCTACCTGGTTGGCCCCGGCGCCGGTTTGATACACAACAAACAAGCAGGTAATGAGAGTTCATTCTCACTACCTGCTTGTCTTATTCGCTTAATTCTCCAAAAGCCAATCTTTACTTCTTGGTCGCAGACTTGCGGGTCGATTTAGCTTTCTGGGAACCGGACGACTTGCGTGTGGTTTTCTTGGCAGCAGGGGCGGCGCTCTCTGAGGCTCCGGCCGTGGCTGCTGCGAAAGTCTGTGTTCCAGCAACTTCCTCGGGTAGTATGGTGGGGCGGTCAGAGCGGCGGACGGCCCACAGGATGGCCAGGATGCCGATCACAATCGCTACGACAATCCCCAGGGAGTAGCCGGTGAACTGCACGATGATCGGGGCCAGGATCAGGCTGACCAGGTTCATGACCTTGATCATCGGGTTGAGGGCCGGTCCGGCAGTGTCCTTGAAGGGATCACCCACTGTATCGCCAACCACACTGGCCTTGTGATTCTCTGAGCCCTTGCCGCCAAAGTTGCCATCCTCGATGTACTTTTTAGCGTTATCCCAGGCGCCGCCGGCGTTAGCCATAAACACGGCCTGGAGCTGCCCGCTCAGGATGACGCCTGCCAGGAAGCCGCCAAGCGCCTGCTCTTTGAGGAGGAACCCAACCACGATGGGGGCCATGACGGCAATCACACCGACGGGAACCAACTCATACTGGGCCGAACGGGTGCTAATCTCGACGGCACGCGCGTAGTCAGGGCGCTGCTTACCTTCCCAGACTTCAGGAATACGCAGCTGGCGGCGCACTTCGGCCATGATCTCGGAAGCTGACCGGTTGACGGCCTTGATCAGCAAGCCGCCGAACAGCAGTGGCAGCATTCCACCGAGCAGCAGTCCCATAAAGACGGTTGGGTCGGATAGGTTGATAATCCTCTGGAAGGCCTCACGGCCTGCCGGCCATACGCGCTCGATGTCGGTGAAAAATGCACCGTATAGCGAGAGCGCTGCGATGACTGCCGAGCCGATGGCCACACCCTTGGTGATGGCCTTGGTGGTGTTGCCTGCCGCGTCCAGGTCGGCCATGATCTGGCGTGCTTCTGGGTCCATGCCAGCTACTTCGCCGATGCCGTTGGCATTGTCGGCAATGGGGCCGAAGGTATCCATGCTGACGTTGTTGCCGGTGTGAGAAAGCATTCCCACGCCAATCATCGAGACGCCAAACAGAACGTATGTAAAGGTGTCTGCTGCGGGTACTGCTTCCATGCTGTACAGGAAGAACCCGGCCACCAATGTCCACATGGTGATGATCAGGCCATCTATCCACGATTTGCGACGGATGGCTCTCACCAGCCCGGCCAACACACCGATGGTGACGGCAGCGTATAGTATGATTTGTGCGATATCCGCGGGAAGCCCTACTGAGTAGATCAAGATGGAGGTAGTCACAGCTGCCACGATCACGAGTACGGCCCATACGCTGGAGAGATAGCCGAGGCTTACACCCTCCAAGATGACTAGTGCCGGGCCGAAGCGTGATGCGGCCGATATGGCCTGGACGCGTTTACTGTTAGCGCTGGTTGCATAGGCGGTTAGCGGGTTGAAAGCGACCGCCAGCGCCACACCGCAGGCTGTCAGCACGCCCATCCGCAGGTCGCCGCCGTAGAACTGGGCGATGATAAACGCCGAGGAAATGGTGATGGCGCTCGAAAGCTCGTAGCTCTTGAACATAGCTTCTTCAGCATCGTCGCCACCCCACAGCGAGACCGCGTATGTCCCGATGATGGAGCTGATCACACCCACACCACGGATGACCAGTGGGTAGATGATCCAGTGCAGGCTGCCGGTCAGGGCCGCCAGCGCCAGACCCAGGATCAGGCTTGAGACGATGGTCACTTCGTAGCTTTCGAAGATGTCGGCGGCCATTCCGGCGCAGTCACCGACGTTGTCACCCACCAGATCGGCGATGACGGCTGCGTTGCGCGGATCGTCTTCTTCCATGCCTGCTTCGACCTTGCCGACCAGGTCGGCGCCGACATCGGCAGCCTTAGTATAGATGCCACCGCCCACACGCATAAACAGGGCCAGCAGCGTACCGCCAAAGCCAAAGCCGAGCAGCACATCCGGCGAAGATTCGCCAAAGGCGATGAAGATCAAGGTACCGCCGAGCAGTCCCAGACCATCGGTCAGCATGCCGGTGATGGTGCCGGAGCGGTAGGCGATCTTCAGGGCTTCGCTGTAGCTCTTGCGCGCAGCCGCTGCGACGCGCACATTACCTTCAACGGCCATATTCATACCGATGAAGCCAACGATGGCCGAGAAGCTTGATCCCAAGAAGAAAGCTCCTGCACGTGCCAGACCGAACAAGATGGCCGGATCGGCATTCCAGGCTTCTGCCAGCTTTAGTGCTTCCGGCGTCGGGGCAACCAGATAGACACTGAAAAACATCGCCACCGTCAGGATGGCGACCAGCCACCAGATGGTGCCCAGCTGGGTACGCAGGTAGGCGTTGGCGCCAGCCTTGATATCGCGCCAGGTCTGCTGCATCTTCTCAGAGCCTTTGTCATAACCCAGGATCTGTCTTGCCAGCATCCAGGCATAAAGAAGGGCAGCGAGTGCTGTGCCCAGCACAGCGAACATCATTGCCCATTCAAAAGGTTGTACTTCCATGTGTTGCATAGTTGTCTGTCTCTCCTCTCGTTGAGTTGTAGATTATCGCCTAGAAGCGATGATTCCCCTAGAGTTTGCGGACGTTTGTGAGGCATTGTCAGCGGACAACTCCTGACAATCCCAATCAAAGAGAACACCCTAATGATGTTCCAGTTACTCTGATCCCTGTGGTTTGATGAGACAGTCTCAGGGATGGATGAGCCAACAGGTTAATTTTTCTTGGCCAGGTTGACTGCATCTCTGGCCTTTCTCTGTACAGCATGAAAGAAGAGAGCCGGAGATATGCGGCGAGGAGGTCGTAGATATCCCTGCCCTACCGCACCGTGCTTGTTTATGGGACAGGCTCGGCTGTCTCTTCGGTGGGCACGGCTCCTTCGACGGTTGGTGTGATGGCCATTTCGTCCGGCACCTCTGTTCCTTCAGATGATGTTGGCGTCGCAACTGGCGCAGCACTGCTTGCATCAACAACACAGCGGAACCCCAACCAGGCTGCGGCTGTTATGGGAGGAACATCAAAACGCTGTCCCGCTCGTGCATAGGATGCCAGCGCCTGGAATGAGCCACCACGTGCTACCCGGAATGGTTCGTCAAAAGGCTGGTTATCCGGACCTCTTGGGTTGAGCGTGCCCAATCCCTGATAGCCGGAATTATACCAATCACTGACCCATTCAGAGACGTTGCCTGCCATATCATATATACCCCAAGGGCTGATATCCTGTGCAAACTCGGTTACCGGGCTGGTCCCGCCGCGGCCCGCGGCAGCAGTGTTGGTGCGGCCTGCTTCGAAGTTGTTGCCCCAGGGGTATACATAAGACTGTTCGGAGCGTGGATCCCAGCGAGCGGCCTTTTCCCATTCGGCCTCCCAAGGGAGGCGCTTGCCAGCCCATTGACAATATACTCTGGCTTGCTCCCATGTCACGTAGGTGACGGGGTGCTCGGCATAGTTAGGTTCGTTGTAGAACTCCTGCTTTTCGGGCAGTGTGCAGATATCGGCTGCCACACAAGCAGCATAAGCTCGGTTGGTCACTTCAGTAGTGTCGATGTAGAAGGGGCTGACGGTGACTTGCTCAACCGGCTGGGCATCGCTGAAGTATTCCCGGTAACAACTGGGATTACCGCTGCGTTCGTCCTCTTGAATACATGACTGCACTGCCGCCTCGACTTCTTCATCCGGTACGCCTCGCAGGAATGCGCCACCCTCAACAAGTACCATGCCGGACGGGGCAGGCTCAGTTGGAGTGCTTGGCTGCTCGACCGGCTCGGTGGTGGGAGGTGGCTCGGTGGCGACTTCAGCAGCCGGTAATGTTGGCGTCGGGAGGCTGACAGTTGGTGTGGCAGTAGCTGCCTGGGCCGCCTCACCAAAGGAAGGCAACTCCCATCCCAGTGGGTTGACCAAGATCAACACCATACCTACTACCAATAAGACAGTCACCAGTCCTAGCAATGCAAATGCCCCGATGGAGACGCCTCGCCTGGTCTGCCGGACATTTGGCTGTCCTGGTGGTTGGTAGATGCGCGGTGCGTAGCCACCCTGCGGAGCACCCCATCCTGCCTGACCCTGCGGTACGGGAGGGAGGCCGGTCACCGGATCGATCACATAGCCCGATGGGGCTTGCTGTTGTGGTGATGGGATGGGTGCTTGCTGAGGTACAGGTGCATAGCCGGGAGATATTGGTATAGAAGCCGGCGGCGGCTGCTCCTCATACGAGGGCGCAGGCTGGACCGGCGTCTGATAAGACGGCGCGGGCTGTGTCTGTGACGGCGCAGGCCTGGATGAAGCTGGTTGCTGTGTTTGTGCAGCCGGCGAGTCGCGGTCTATTGCCGGTGTTTGAACCGGCGGTGTTTGCGGAACGGCTGGTTGTTCCTCTTGCCGGCTGACACGCTTCATCATCAGCGTGGGTTGGTTGTCAAAGGAAGGTGGCTGGCGATCCCATGTATAGGGGATTTCGGTCTCTGCTGGAGGGGCACCGTCACGCAGAAGTGTGGCGATCACCGCCATACCCTGTTTGATGCCTTGTCCACGGACCTTCTGTACCAGCATCTCGGCAGCGTTGCGCGGCGCTTTACTGGCAACGACCTGCGAGATCTCATTGTCTGTCAGGGTGCGGGGAAGCGTGTTTGAGCATAGCACCAAGGCATCATCAGGTCTCAGACGCGTATCGAAGACGTCGACGGTTGGTGTTTCCTGAGTGCCCAGAGTGCGCAGCAAGACATCACGGCGTGGATGGCTGGGGGCTTCATCTGGTGTGATGGCGCCTTCATCCAGAAGCTGCTGGACCAGGGTGTGGTCACGGGTGAGCTGTTGAATGTAACCATCGCGGATCAGGTAAGCACGGCTATCGCCGACTTGCGCGATATGGGCCAGCTCGCCTCGGATGGTTGTAGCCACAATGACGACACCAACCTTGACAAGCTCAGGACGCTCTTGGGCGTGAGCGTACAGATCGGCGTTAGCCGCCTCAATTGCCTCTCGCAAGCGCAGGCCGAGATCAGGCTCATCGCTGTCAAAATAAGCACTCATGACTTTCTGAGCAGCGTAGCGGCTGGCTATCTGCCCACGCTCACCACTGCTCAGGCTACTGGCTACGATGTACAGGCTGCCGGAGTGATAGGCCTCAGTTGGATCAGCGGGCTGATAGATTAGAACGCTGTCTTCTCGTTCGGCAGAGGCCTGCCCAGGATCTACCACCGGCCAGACCTCAGAAGTTAGTTTTGAAGGACTCATCGGCTCCCATCCATACATTGGATCATTCGTGATCGAGGATCAGATGATCCATATTGGTCTTTGCTTGGCTTCTTATGCCAAACGCATGAATTCTAACAACCTCTGTCTGTTTAGGCCAGAACTGACTTCCGCTAAATGTGTTTGGGACAGTGTGGCGATCAAAAACGCTGTAGTTTGGCAAATCAGCGAGGGGGATAGCTCATACATACGCGGAAGCCGCCATCGGAGTTGGAGCGATCGAGTGGACCGAGCTTGAGACGGCACACCGTGCGTGCATGATCCCGATGGCTGCCCCACGATCCGCCGCGCACGACCCGGCCATCACTCCCACCCAGGCTGATGTTTTGCGGGCTATCATATTCGTTCAGGCACCATTCCCACACATTGCCGCTCATATCCAGTGCGCCACAGGGTGCCACGTTGGCCGGGTAGATGCCCACCGCTGTAGTCCGGTTTAGGCCGCTCTCAGAAGTGTTGGTTTTGGCGTCATCCCATTCTGGCCCCCAGGGATAGCGGTAATCAGGGTTTCCGCCGGTAGCGGCCCACTGCCATTCCCACTCGGTGGGCAGGCGGATGCCAGGATAGTCTTGCAGAGCAGTGCTGCCTGCTCCTAAACCAAACCAGCCTCCTTTAGACAATCCGACTTGCATGTTAATGGGAATATCAGGCAGCCCCAACCGGGCATTGAGCCAGCGACAGAAAGCGATGGCATCATACCAAGAGACGTTTTCCGCAGGATGATTGTTGTACTTGAAGCGCTGCTCGCCCGGTTTGCTCTTATTGTCATCATCTGCTGCCAGCCCTTCCCACCATCGAGGGTTCTGGAACCCATCATCTGCATCCAGGAACACCCGATATTGCTGATAAGTGATGGGGTATTTAGCGAGATAGAAATTCGTAATGCTGTAAATACCTCTGTCGCCTTCACTTGTCTCCAGTCTATAACTGTCTGTTCCCTTCACGGCCATCCAGACGATGTCAGGCAGGTCTTCGTGCTCGGGCCTGGTACCCCACATGCGCCGCTCACGCGAGGCTATATTGCCTTGAGAGGATTGTGATCCGACCAGCCCCACTCCTGGGCGCCCATCATTGATGATATGCAGTCGCAGGCCAATCTCAGAGCGGCGTGCATGGTTGATGTCCGTGTGCAGCTCTTCGAGCAAGCGTTCCGGCTCCGGACGCAAGAAATCCCAGTCGGCGGGCTCCAAGAGGTCTTCCAGAGCCGGGTGACTGTCTATCACGCTCAGAAGCTGCTGAACCCGGTCAGGCTGCCACAGGAGATCCGGCCGGCAGTCATTGGCTTCCCATTCAAGCCGGGCTTGCTTGAAGGCATTGATCAGCTTGATCTCCTCACCCATCTCGTCGATCCAGGTCCTCAGCGGCTCCCAATTCCAGAAGAGTGCCTCATGAGCTACCGCCAGCAGAGTCTGACCGGTGATCGGATCATAGCTGGTTGTGAGCAGCCGGGCTTCGATCAGCGCATCGACCAACCAGGCTTCCTGTGAGCCGTCAACCCCACGCACGGCTTCCAGAGAAACACGTCGGCGGGTGGCGGTGCACCCGCCGATGCTATCCTCGTGGTGGTAAACAGTCACCAGTTGGGCGAATACGCGCCAGAAGGCTGCCCGTCTGGCTGCCTCATCGAGGGGCAAAGCCAGATAGGCCGTCTGTGTCTGCGAGGTGAGCGCACCCTGTACACCATCGAAGGAGTCATAAGCAGCGTGTGTCAGGAGACCGTTCATCTCTTCCATGGCCGGATGAGAGAGAATACACAATCGCCACAGCAGCTCCAAAGCATAGGCCATTAAGGACAGGGCATCAGGGGCATCACCGGCGTCTTCCAGTATCCGCCGGACCAGACCTTCCTCATAACTCAATCCGGCCATGTCTGCCGGGCCGGTAATCATCTCGTGAAGCCGGCTGCGCTCAGGGGCATACAGCGGATAGGTACCTGTCTCGAGCAACGGTTTCAGTGGGGCCAGCTTCATACAGCTGTCGTGGAAGTCGGTGGACAGGGCAAGTACCACACGGGCCTTACTGAACTCTGCCAGCACCGCGAGCGCCCGCACGAACGGCTCGCGGTATGGTTCATCTACGGTGATGAACAGGTTCTCAAACTGATCGACAAACAGCAGTATCTCGGTGCCTTCCGGCTCTCCCGCCAGGAGATCCTGGCAGAGGCTGACCGATACAATTTCCGGGTCGGCCTGGAGTTGACTGCTGAAGACCTCTTCATCTTGGGAGGACATGCCTGGCTGCAGGCATGCTGCCAGCACTCGGAATGGATTGCCATCTTGTGTTTCATCGAGCTTGAGCATCACCACACGCCAACAGGTGACACCTGGCACCGCGCCGCTTTCCAGCCTTGGGATCAGCCCGGCCTGTATCAGCGACGACTTACCTGCGCCGGGCGGCGCGACGACAGCCACGAAGCGATCGCGTGTCAGTCGCCGGACCAGTGCATCGGTTTCCGTCCCACGGCCAAAGAAGATCAGCGCGTCTTGTGGCTCAAAGGGGCGAAGACCCGGGAACGGCGAGCACACGGCAGGCCAGGCAGGTGTGCTGCCCTTCGGCGCAGGCCCTGGCTGAGCCGGCTTATCCAGTAGTGTTTTGATCTCCTGAAGTAGATGCTCCTCGAAGAGATATTCGAAATCAGCCGGCTTTTCATAGGGATAGTAATGTCCCCTGGCCGGCTTGTCCGGCTCACTGAGACTGTCGAAGAAGGCGTTGACCCTGCGGTGCTGCTCGGCGGCTGCTTCGAAGTCCGGGGCATCCGGGTCGAGCAGGGCTTTCTCTGTGCGGCGGTAGGTCAGCACAACAGGGTTACCGGATGTGTTGGCTGCCTGTGTCGCCTGCACCCACTGGTATTCCGTGGCGGAGAGGTAGCGCGCTTCCCACTCTGTCCCATGTAGATAGCGAAACGACTCGGGTTTGACCCACTCGGCATCAAGTGGTATGCCCATTTGTGTCCAGAAGAGTACCACCACCAGATCACATTCAGAGGGCAGCACCTTCCGGTTGATATCCTCGTGAGGTGTCAGATGATCGGCAATCGATAGGCATGCTTCAGACCGGTCCCAGGCTATAGTCTCGATTTCGAGCCTGGCGTTGATCGACGGGTTGACATTGAGGCGGTTGATGATGGTCATGGCGATGCCGCGCTCTTCGGCTACATCGCCCGGCGATGAGATGAAGACCCGAATGTGACGTCTTGGGCCATTATAGTTGAGCAATGCCTGCCTGTTGATCATTCTCAGGGTGTGGTGGATCTCGGTCAGGGTGGAGATGACCGGATCTGGCAGGCCGCCCCGGCGGATGATCGTCTGGATGCTGTTGCTGATCCCGGTTGCTCTCCGAATCTCCCTGGCGGTTTTTGCTCCGTTGCCGAAGTCGACACCAAGCGATTTTAGTGTCTGGGTCAGGCGGGGAATGGCGCTGTCATCACTGGCCTTGAGATCGGCGAGGGCCAACTGGAGCTGTTCAATCAATTGTTCGTCGGTCATGGATATTCCCCCAGAATGACCTCCACAGAGAGCTGCAAAGGTTAGCATGAGCCATGGAAGACAATTCTGCCCCAATATCGCTTGTAGCGCCAGAGGGAATTTACGGCTTTCCAAGGAGAAGGGTAGAACGAGAATGGGTCAGGGGCCGATGGTTTGGCAGCAGCATGGTAATACCAGGACCGGTGACGGAGGTGGTCAAGGAGGGGAGTTTATGCGGGCATCAAGGAGGATGGAAGGAGGATGGAAGGAGGATGCTTGGAGGACGGACGGACATGGGCCGGTTCGGAAGGCGGATGGATGTGGGGGCCGGTCGGTGAAATCAAGCGTCATGATATCAAGGCAGGAGGATAGGATTGGCATTGTTGGCAAAGGAATGTCTTGACAAAACTAGTAACTCGTATTATATTTTTGCCGCTAAATATAAACTTGTGGAGTAAATATTCTTAATGTCCGTCCGCAATGCCTTACTTGGATTGCTCTTGCAGCACCCGCGTCATGGCTATGAGTTGCGAGCAGCTTTTGAAGCGCTGGTCGGCGGGAAGCAGAACTGGGAGGTCAAGCCTGCCCAGATCTATACCACCCTGGCGCGGCTGGAGGAGGCTGGTCTGGTGGTGCAACAAGGTGTAGAGCAAGAGAGTGGCCCGGCAAAACGCATCTATGCTGTTACTCCGCAGGGGCGAGCTGAGCTGGATGCCTGGTTCGAGACGGGAGTGGAAGGCGCTCATCAGCGTGACGAGCTTTTTGTCAAGTTGATGGTCAGCCTGGCACTGGGCTCAGATATACCGGAGGTCGGCCCCCAGCAAGTGATCCGGGCGCAGCGGTCGAGGTTATACCAGGAGCTGCACGGTCTCACTGCGCAGCGCAATGCTGCCGACCCAAAGAGTGAGCTGGCCCAGATTTTTTTGCTCGACAAGGCCATCATGCATGTAGAGGCCGATCTGCGCTGGCTGGAGTTGCTTGAGGCCCGGCTGGATGATATCTGCGATCAGCCGCTGCCCGAGCCGGAGGTGAAGCCCAGGGGCAGACCAAAAAAAATGATTGATTGACGATTGGGTGATTGACGATTGAAAAGCTTTATGGATTAAGAATGGCTAATTGGAATCTGCGGGCGTCTCTAGTGTGGCGCTCAGTGTGATTATCTCGAAGGAGTCTCAGATGTCTACCGTTTCTACCGACAACTTGACCAAGATTTACGGCTCTGGTCCAACGGCCGTGACGGCGCTTGGTCACGTATCCATCGATGTGCAATCAGGCCAGTTCGTGGCTGTGATGGGGCCCAGCGGGTGTGGCAAATCGACGCTACTCCACATGCTGGGAGGGCTTGATCGCCCGACTGAAGGTACAGTCTCCATCGGGGATATCCCTATTGCTGAGATGCCTGACAACCGGCTAACCGAGCTGCGCCGCCGGAAAATCGGCTTTGTCTTCCAGTTCTATAACTTGATCCCGGTAATGACCGCTGTCGAGAACGCTGCTCTTCCCATTACCCTGGATGGAGTGAGGCCGGCCGAGGCCCAGAAGAAGGCAGCCGAGTGGCTGGCGAGATTTGGGTTGGCTGATCGGCTGCACAGCCGTCCCGATCAGCTCTCGGGCGGACAGCAGCAGCGTGTGGCCATCGCCCGTGCCCTGGTAGCCGAGCCGTCCCTGATTTTGGCCGACGAGCCGACCGGCAATCTGGACAGCCGCGCCAGCGACGAGATCGCTGGTCTCCTGGCTGATGTCTCGAAGAAATATGAGCGTACTGTCATCATGGTGACGCATGATCCCCGCATCGCCGCCTATGCCGATCGCATCATATTCCTCAAAGACGGCAAGGTGGTCGATGAAACCGTCCTCGATACCAGTACCACGGAAAGCGCGGTTATGCTGGCTGAGAAGATCCAGGGGATGGGTGACTAGCGTTCTCCCGCAGAGTGAGACAGAAGGAATACGACGATGAACCTCCAGCTAACTCTTGCCGCCCGCTATCTGCGCGGTCGCAAACTACGTACTGTCTTAACTACACTGGCCATCATCTTTGGCGTTGTGCTCATCTTTGGAATGAACACCGTTTTGCCGACCATGGTGACCGCACTACAGGCTAATGTTCAAGGGGTCGAAGGCCAGGTGGATTTCACTATTACCCACACCTCGGGTGAGGCTTTTCCGGCGGATGTGGTAGACAAGGTTAAGGATCTTGATGGCGTGCGCGCAGTTTCTGTATCGCTCACCCGTACCGTCAATCTACCTGCTGACTTTGTCGATGGTGACCCAGATAAGCCCGACACCCTGTCCGCGGTGAATTTAATCGGCATTATGCCTGAAAGCGCCCGTACGGTGCGCGCTTTTAATGTGATCGACGGTCGATACCTGGAAGCGACTGATACGGACGCAGCCCTGATCTCGCAGACGCTGGCCGATGTGTTGTCTGTTGGAGCAGGTGATACTTTCAGCTTGCCCAGCACCCTGGGAATAACCGAGCTGACCGTGACGGGTATTCTGCCGGCCAATATCGGCCCTACTAACGAGGAAATCTCGGTTAACCTGCCTCAGGCACAGCAGATGACTAATGCACCTGGCAAGGTTAATGCCATCCAGGTGAACGTCGAGGCTTTTGCAGATGAGGAGCGGCGGGCGGAAATCCGTGAGAGCATGGAAGACGCACTGGGTAATCATTACAATGTCGGCGCGCTCATGGTTGGCGATGAGGCGTTCTTCAACATGCAGATGGCGCAGATTATGCTCAGCATGTTTGGCGCATTGGCGCTGTTTATGGGGGGCTTCATCATCTTCAACACCTTTCGTACTATCGTCACCGAGCGTCGACGCGATATTGGCATGCTGCGTACCATCGGCGCGAAGCGCAGCACGGTCATCGGCATCATTCTGGCTGAGGGGCTGCTGCAAGGGCTGATCGGCTCGATTGTTGGGCTGCTGTTTGGCTATCTGCTGGCGGCCGGCGTGATCGAGGTGGCGCAGGGGCCCCTGAGCCAGTTTATCAACCTGAGCCTGGGTGCACCTGTGATATCGCTTCCGTTGGTGGGCATCTCGATACTTCTGGGCGTCGGCACGACCGTCGTGGCCGGACTGCTCCCGGCGCTGAACGCCAGCCGCGTGACGCCGATGGAGGCGCTGCGTCCGAGCACGACGGAGGTAGATCTCGATCGACAGGCGGGCTGGGGCTCTATCGCCGGAGCTTTCATTCTCATCATGACGGTCATTGCTCTTTTGTCGGGACAGGCCGGGTTGATCATCCCCGGTGGGCTGTTGTTTCTGGTTGGCCTGGTGCTGGTTGCCCCCGTTCTGGTGTGGCCGCTTGCCAACCTGTTTGGCCGCCTGGTTGCACTCCTCTACATTCGCCAGGGGATCGGCGGATTGGCGCGGAGCAGCCTGACCCGCCAGCCCTCACGCGTGGCCGTCACGGCGTCGGCCAGCATGCTGTGCCTAGCGGTGATCGTGGCGGTGGGTGGGCTGATCTCAAGCCTGACCGGCTCGCTGGGCGATATGATGGAAAACAGCCTAGGCAGCGACTATCTACTGGTTCCACCTTCGATAGGTTTGTGGAGCAGCAATGTCGGCGCTAATCCGGAACTCGCCAGTCAACTGCGGAGCATCGATGGTGTAGATGAGGTCAGCACCTTTCGCTTTGCAGCTTCGACGATAGATGAACAGGCAGTCTCGGTGCTGGGGATCGAGCCGGTGGCGTTCGAGAAGGTTGGTGGGCTGAGCTTTCTGGAAGGCAGTGAGGCTGCCTATGATGACATCGCCAATGGCCGCGCGATGATTGCCAACGGCATCTTCATGTCCACCTTTGGTGCGAAGGTAGGCGATACGGTTGAGCTGCTGACGCCGGAAGGTGAGGCTTCGTACCGCATCGCGGCGGTTGCCATCGATCCGCTGAATGCCAAGATTACTACGGCATTCATCTCTCAGGCCAACATGCAGGCCGATTTCGGCAGCACGGAAGATGTGTTCATCCAGTTTGACCTGACCAAGGGTGCCGACCGCAAGGCCGTTGGGGTGCAGATCAAAGCGCTGGCAGCCGACTACCCGCAGTTCAGGCTAATCTCAGGTGCAGATTATTACCAGGCCCTCGAGTCTCAGATGGATATTGCCTTCAGCGCCATGTACATCCTGTTCCTGTTCCTGGCTTTTCCGTCGCTGATTGCCATGCTCAATACGCTGGCGATTGGCGTGCTGGAGCGTACCCGCGAGATCGGCATGATCCGGGCGGTGGGCGGTACCCGTAAGCAGATCCGCAACATGGTGATCGCCGAAGCGCTGCTGCTGGCCGCCATCGGCACCGCCTTTGGGCTCCTGGGCGGTCTGTACCTGGGGTACATGCTGGTCACAGCCATCAAAGTTATGTTCCCGATGGGCTATTTCTTCCCGATGAGCGGGATACTGACCGCCATTGCCATCGGCTTGCTGTTCGGGGTGCTGGCGGCGGTCATTCCGGCGCGGCAGGCAGCGCGGCTGGAGATCGTGCAGGCGCTGCGCTACGAGTGATATCGCTACAAGCTTGCCTGGCTGGGCGCGGATTTACCCTGGGCCAGTGGGCGCGTTATTGGCGCGGGGCACCAAGATGGCATTCCCGCGCAGACCCTGAGAAAGAGGAAAAAAGGCACCTGCCTGAGATCGGCAGGTGTTTTTCCTCAAGTGAGCACGTGGCAGGCTTACAGCAATTCCCGCTTTGGAAATTCACCGCAGAGAACGCAGAGACCGCAGAGAAAAAACAAGGAGAAAAGCTTTGCTGCTGAACTCTTCTCAGAGAACATTGACAATGTCACATTGGACAAATGCTCTACATCGATGCTGGTTACGGATGGGTATCCATCCGTCGATATTCATCCGTAACCGGTAA
>JAFGMS010000214.1 GCA_016927375.1 Anaerolineae bacterium | reverse complement strand
GTAAAGATGCCTTTGCCCAGCACTTTGGCCATGCCATGATTGAGCCGTGACAACTGGGTCTCGTTGAGCAACTGCGCGGTTAGCACAATCACCGGCACATCGCGCGTAGACTCGTTTTCGCGCAGTGCTTCCAACACTGCAAAGCCATCTACATTCGGCATCATCAGATCAAGGAGTACCAGGTCGACACGATTATCACGCAGCATCCGCAACGCCTCACGCCCATCGCGGGCCTGTAGAATGCGACAATGCGGCACATGTTCCTGCACCATGCGCACATGCAGCTCACGAACCGCCGGCTCGTCATCGACTACCAGGATGGTCCTCAACATCGCCGGCTGGCGCCCCAGTGCTTCAGCCAGCTCGGCGCTGTGCAATGGCTTGGACAGATAATCCAACTCCAGCCAGCTGCTTCCGGCAGCGCCTGCTACCATCGATGCAAACAGAACCGGCACGCCACGTGTAGCCGGGTTCTCTTTGAAGAGCCGGAACACCTCCCATCCCCGCTCTGAATCGGGACGCAGGTTAAGCACCACTGCTTCAGGCGGTGCCGCCAGCACGCGCGGCCACCAATCCTCGACAGCATCCAGCCGATCTTCCTGCAGTTGGTAACCACGCCGCGCCAAATGGGAACGGACGGCGTCTTCCGTGTCGGTGACTTCATGCAGCAGCAGCACCCAGGCCGCGCGAGGCGGCGCGTCCGAGAGTGCGCCGGCAGGCGGAGCCAAAGGCAAATCGAAGTAGAAAGTCGAACCGGCATCCTCCTCGCCGGAAGAATATACACCGATATACCCACCATGCAGCTCAACCAACCGCTTGCAAATGGCTAGTCCTAAACCCACACCACCATAACCGCGTCCAGAAGTGCGCTCAGATTGGCGAAACTCGTCAAAGATAGCCTCTTGCTCAGACAGCGGAATGCCCAAACCGGTATCGGCTATGCTCACACGCACCCGGTCCTCTATCAGCGCTACCATCAGAGTGATACTGCCTTGTGCGGTAAATTTGATAGCATTATTGACCAGGTTAAGTGTGATCTGGCGCAGCCGCGTGCGGTCACCGTAGATATGTACAGGAGCAGCGGGCCATTCTACCTGCCAGTCCAACCCCTTACTGCGTGCCATGTGTTCGCCCACCATGCCAATCGGGCGCAGCACATCCATCAAATCGAGGAGTTCCGGGGTGAATTTCAACTGGCCGGTCTGGCTGCTGGCCAGGTCCAGCACATCGCCGATCAGGCCGCTAAGGTGTTGAGCACTGGCATAAATCCGCTCCAGATCGCGGCGGTAATAGTCGGGCAGGGGCGGGGCGCCAGATACCTGTTGGTGGAGCGCCATTTCAGTCAGCCCCACGATCACACTCAGCGGTGTACGCAGCTCATGGCTGACGACAGAAAGGAAGTGTGTCTTGAGGCGATTGGCTTCTTCGGCAGCCTGTCGCCCTGTCATGGCCTCCTGATACAGGCGCGCACGGCTCAATCCGACAGCCAGGTCTTGCACAATGAATGCAGCATAAGGTGAAAGCCCAGGCATATCCAGGGCTACAAAGCCCGGTACGTTCACGTATCCCTGAAAAACCAGCGGAAATAGAGAGAATGTGAATGGCTCTCCCGGCGCGCGCAGCTCATCCGGCGGAAAAGCACGTGTGGCGAAGCGACAAGACGGCCGGCATGGGTCTGTGAGCAGCACGCTGTGTGCTGCCTGGTCCGTGCCTTCGGCTTCGAACAATGCCACATAGGCATCGCGAATGCATACATCAGGTAGATCCTCGGCCAGAGGCAGCTCTTCGGCCAGCACCGCTGCAATTTGCGCTTCATCCTGGGCAGCTACCAGACGCGAGGTCAGACGCTCCACATGATCATCGACCCACTGCTGTATGATGTGGGCACCGTACTGCCGGCGTGTGCTCTCGCTGGCAGCGATGCGCGCCCGGTGCAGCCAATCGTCAAGATCAGGCGGCTCGGGGTAATCAAACAGCTCAAAGGATGCGTGTTGGCAGCCTAACACAGAAATCGCTGCCTGCCAGGCATGGGGATCGCCGTGCTGCCGCTCTACCTGGGACATAATCTCACGGAATGCTTCCAGAAATGCCGCCCCATTCTGTTGCTCTATGCTGTACAGCCAGGCGCGTGCCAGCCGGCTGCACATAGCATGTAGGATGTCCGGCGCCAGGGAGTGTGTCTCAGCAGATACAGCAGCCGCCAATGCCTCAGCCAGCTGCGATGAGAAATCGAGGCCCGGCTCCGGCTGGAGGCCGGCAGACCGGAGACGCTCTACGTCCGGCCGGCACCCACATGACTGGCGGATAACCAGCGATGTGGGCACGCGGATGAGAGTAGCAGGCGAGGATGTACTGCGATGCACTCTGCTCTCCAGTACTTCCAGCGCCAGCTTTACGGCATGCTGCCCGGCTTCGAACATAGGGTAGCTGACCGACGTCAACACCGGCTGCACACTGACGGAGTCGACGGCATCGTCGAAGCTCACCAAAGCCACATCCTGCGGGACCTGCCGGCCAGCTTCGTGCAGCGCCGCAAGCGCTCCACGCGCCGATTCGTCGTTGCTGACCATCACAGCGGTAAAAGGGTGGGAACATTCCAGCAGCTGTTTCATCGCCTGGTTTCCACCGTGCCAGTGGTGATTGCCATAGGCTACCCATTCTGGAACAAAGGGCAGGTCGTTGATCGCCAATCCTTCCCGATAACCCTGCAGCCGTTCTGAGCTGTCACCGGGATCTTCTTTGATGCCGCCAATGAAAGCTATCCGGCGATGTCCATGCTCCACCAGATGCGTCACCGCTGCCTGGACACCGCCCAGGTTATCCGGCGCTACCGTCGGTCCATCCTCGCCGGCTCCGATGAACACCACCGGAAAGTCATCGGCAATGAGCTGCTGCAAATAAGCCGAGCGGTCGGCAGACAGCAACGGCAGAACGGCCAGCAGCACGTCGGTATTCCAGGGGCCGACGGGCACAAAATCACTGTCCGGCGAGTCTGTGGGCCAGGCCGGGCGAGGTCGATGGGCAGCATCGGGCAGACTGATACCGCAGGCAAAAAGCACATTGCAGGCATGCTGCTGGGCGCCGGCTGCAATGCCACGGAACACCGGTCCTAAAAACTGGCTGAGCCGCGCGCTATAAACCTGCTGCCCGGACAAGACACCGATGGTGGGATATGGAGACTGGGAGTTAGGCATACATAAACACACCCGGATAACTTCGACTAAAGGCAGCTACTCGGATTCCAAGGCTACTTCGTGCCCCTCAGGATCGAAATCAGCAGCCACACACCCAATCCCAGTGCCAAAACGAACCCGATCGCCACCGGCAGCTGCAGTGGGCTATCGGTGGTCATAAGCGGAACGAGCAAAGCCAGGCTGATGATCAATGCAGCGATCAGCACACTGAGGGCCAATCGTGTTGCCAGGCGATCCAACCGGCTCATGATCGGGTCGGCATCTTTCAGACGGATCTGAAACAGATCGCCCTCCTCGGCACGCTCCAACAAGCGGCTGCCCGTCCGGGGAAGCGTCCCGAGCAGGTCTGCCCACCCTGCCCCATAGCGCAACAAGATCTGCACCCAATCCTGACGTGGTAGTACCATCTGCCATATTAGCTTTTGGACAATGGGCTCAGAGATCTCAAACAGGTCGAAATCAGGATCCAGATGTAGGCCAACGCCCTCCATGGTCGCCAACGTCTTGCCGAGCAGCCACAGATCACTGGGCAAGCGCAAGCGATGACGAAAGGCAATAGGCATTATTTCTTCTACCACCTCCTGTGCCCGGATATCCCTGAGCGGCAGGCCGTGGTATTTGACCAACAGCCGGCCGATATCGCGTGCCAGGACAGGGCGGTTGACCTCGGTGCCGGCCGCCCCCATGCGGATGAGCTGTTCCACAATCCCATCGGCATCCAGGGTCACGGAAACGTAGTAAAGCCGGATCAGATTGCGTCGGTCGCGCTCTGATAAATGCCCTACCATGCCAAAATCCATTGCGCCGATCATCCCACCAGGCATGACAACCAGGTTGCCGGGATGGGGATCGGCATGGAAGAAGCTATCTTCCAGCACTTCCTTGACAACGATATGGGCACAATGCAGCGCTATCTCGTGACGGTCGTAACCGGCAGCATCCAGAGCAGCGACATCGTCAATCTTGATGCCCTGGATGCGCTCCTGCACCAGCACGCGCGGGGTAGAAAGATCCCAATAAACATGTGGAATGTAAAGGTACTGTTCGTCCACAAAATTGGCTCGGAAGCGGTCGGCATTCCGGCCCTCCCGGCGATAATCCAATTCGCTGCGTAGTGTAAAGCTGAAATCCTCAGCGATAGCGACAAAATCATATATCTGCCCCAGAGTCGTGGGCCGAGCTGCCCTGGCCAGTTCCATCAAGATTTCCAGATCAGTCGAGATAGTGGCGAGGATATTGGGTCGCTGTACCTTGATCACCACCTCTTCACCCCCTGGTAGGGTAGCAATGTGCACTTGTGCCAGCGAGGCCGCCGCTATCGGCTGCCGGCCAATCGAGTCGAAGATCTCTTCCGGTTCACGCCCATACTCTTCGACCAGCACCTGGTGGACAGCTCCCCAGGGCTCGGGCGGCACGGTGTCACACAATTTGCTCAGCTCAGCGATGTAGGGTAGTGGAAGCAAGTCAGGGCGTGTGGATAAGATCTGGCCGAGTTTGACAAAGGTCGGACCAAGTTCTTCCAGAGCCTGGCGAAAGTGAGCTGCCAGATCCCCTGATGCCAATCCAGGCTCTTGTGGGCGCTGCCGGAAAGCACGGCGCGATGGTCTCCATTCCGGCCCCAGATGGTCAAAAATAAAGCCAAAGCCATGCTTGAAAAACACACCAGCAATCTGGCGATAACGGCCTAAATGGCGAATAGGACGCAGCGAAGAGAGGGTACTCATAACGCACTCCAGTTTGGAGGAAAAGGCTCGCCGGATACAGCGTTAGCCATCCCAAAAACTCATCCACATGACACAAACCTCTAGTACAGTTGGGCATAAGTTCATCGCCAGATTAAGGCAATCTTCCCAACTGTATAAAGTACTTTGCGTTGCACTTCTCGACTG
>JAFGMS010000213.1 GCA_016927375.1 Anaerolineae bacterium | reverse complement strand
GTGATTGACGACCGAAGGTCGTTTGGATTGAATGATTGATGATTGAAAAACAGATTGTTGCAACGACCAGGCAATTATCCAATCGTCACCTGTCTTGTTGCCCAGCACAACACGGCTCCCATGTAGCCTGTCATTCCCGCTTTCGCGGGAATGACAGCGCCGAGAAGGGGTAAGACACCGAATATGACGCGTTTTGCAAATAACTTGGCCCATTTCACATAACGGTGAACCATCCCGGATAGGCTCTCACATGCACTTCTCAGCAACCTGGCGGAAATGGAAGCCGTAGATGGCAAACGTGATGGCCATCGGGAACAGCCGTGGGCGGCGAAACAGGGTCCAGAAGAAGAGACGCCAATACTCAGCGCGCTCGACTCCGCGAATGCCCAATTGGTAAATCGATCGCCAAAGTGCCAGGATATGCTGCATGTCAAGATGGGTCTTGATCTTGGGCGGTTGATACTCACGTAGAAAAGTTAAAACTCGGTCGTAATAGGATTTGGGAGCATAGATCTGGCTCAAGATCTTGCGATACCCCTCCCGCAGCGTATCCAGCCCCATCTTGGGAACGATGTTGGTCGAGCCGTCTACATTATCGCCCGACATGTCATCGAGCAGACGGCCTTCGCTTTGCAGGCGCTCGTAGAGACGCGTTCCAGGAGGTGCTTGCAACAACCCCACCATGGCCGTGACAATGCCGCTCTTCTGGATGAAATCAATCTGCTGCTGGAAAATCGAGATAGGATCGCTGTCAAAGCCGACAATGAAACCGCCCTGCACCTGGAGACCGGCACGCTGGAGCTGCTTGACGCTCTCTACCAGATCTCGATTCTTATTCTGGATCTTGCTGCATTCGATCAGGCTGTCCTCATTGGGCGTCTCGATACCAACGAACACCGTGTTGAATCCGGCCTGCGTCATAAGGCTTATCAGCTCAGGATCATCGACGAGGTTGATAGAGACCTCTGTGTTGAACGGCATGCCGGTCTTGCCCTTCCGCCACTCAATGAGCGCGGGCAACAGCTCGGCCTTAAGCTGCTTCTTATTGCCGATGAAGTTATCATCAACAAAAAAGACACCCTTCCGCCAGCCTAGAGCATAGAGACCATCCAATTCGGCAATGATCTGCTCGGCAGTCTTCAGACGCGGGCGGCGGCCTAACAGCGCGGTCACATTGCAAAAGTCACAGTTGAAGGGACAGCCCCGGGAAAACTGGATGCTAACCGTATCATAATGCTTGAAATTGGCAAGGTGCCAGAGGGGCGCCGGAGTTTGCGTGATATCCGGGTGCTCATCAGTGGCATATACGCGCTGAGCACGCCCATTGGCCAGATCTGCCAGGAAAGGCGGTAGGGTCAGTTCGGCCTCATTGAGCACAAGGTGATCGACGTCAGGAAAGCGCTCAGGCTCCATGGTGAACAGCGGCCCACCTGCTACCATCTTCACGCCGGCTTCCTTGCAGCGCGCAATCAGCGCCTGCGCGGAATCGCGCTGGACAACCATCGCACTGATGAAGACATAATCGGCCCAGGCCAGGTCATCCTGGCTCAGGCTAGTTGCATTGAGATCGACCAGCCGCTTTTCCCACCCGTGAGGCAGCATAGCGGCCACAGTCAATAAGCCCAATGGCGGTGCGCCCGCTTTCTTGCGTATGAACTTAAGAGCGTGCTTAAAGCTCCAAAAGGTATCCGGGAACTCAGGATAGACAAGTAAAATCCTCATGCGTGCCTCCAAATATGGCAATATGTGTTGTCTACAAGACATACACCCACGAACGAACCAAATCCATATAATCAAGGTAGGGCACGCAGGTGCGTGATCGACGATTCAAGCAGAAGCCCAAGAAATATCTGGGGAGTCAAGACAGTGCTCTACTATCCGATAGTATACCACAAACGGATCGCCCAAAGCCCGTATCGTCATCAGACCAGGGGAGAGCAAGAACGGCCAACCATTCAGATCTCAACCCGGTAATCTGCAGTCGCCCATCATTTGCCTGTGGCGGATAATCTGCTATGTTAGGTCTAATGATTATCTCACTGAAACAATCGATGGAGAGGATCTTCGATGAAAATTGACAGCCGGGTACTTATGCAGGGGCTGCTCCTACCGATCCGGGTGTACCTCCAGCCGCTGACCGTCCTGAGAGAGGCAGCGGCCCCCAGTACCCCTGACCACCCTGTCCCATCGATGGGATTAGTCTACGCCTTCTCACTGCTTTGGCTTCCCATCGGCATCGGCACCGGCCTCATCATCTTTGGCTTCCCGCGAGAGAATGTCTTTACCCTGCTGGTGGTCATTCCCGGCCTATTGGTTTTGATGGGCATGTTCATGGGCCGGGCCCCTATGCAAATCCGGCAGGGCGGGCAAGTCATCAAGCAGGTATTCAACTATCCGCTGCCCGTGGGCTTTGGCATCGTCTTTGGGCTGACGGCTTTGTTTCATGTCTTCATGCTGGAAATGCTCTCCAGACAGCACGGAATTGACATTGCAGAGGTTGTGGACAGCAGAACGCTGGATGTGCCTGCGGCGATCATTCTTGGCGCAGGCGGGGCGCTGAGCTTGAACCTCGGTCTCGGCAGCACGCTTGGCCCCCGCAAGTTAGCACTTTTTGGTACCCTGCTGCCACTCATCGCGCTGGCGGTAGGCGTCTTCAGCTTTGGTGCGCAACCAGACAGTCTGGCAGCATTCATTCCAACCTTCCTGCTGATCGGCCACCTGGGGCTTCAGCCCCTCTACTTCCTCATTGGCCTGGCGAGCTTGCTGCTGGCCGGTATCAGCCCCGACCGCAGCCCGGTGTTGTGGCAGCTTTCACCCGCCTGCTGGTGCGAGTATTCCTACGTGCCGCTGCCAGGGCTGGCCTGGTTGCTGTACACCGTCTACCGCGCTGATCCCGATGCCGGGTCACAGGCAGTGAGCCATGTTATGAGCCACCCCTTCTATCACAGAACTGCAGAGCGGGTCGCAAGGAAACTTGACCCGACAAGGAGCGACAGAGGAATATCCTTACCGGGTCAAGATTGATAAACATCGGAGAGCCGCTTACCCCCCTACTCCGGCGGCGGCATCAGGGATGGTAATGTTGTTTTTCCGAGCCTGATGCGTAACACAAGATCCGTTGTATACCATCCCATCCGATTTGCTGGTGTCGACAAGCCTCTGTATACTCTCAGCGGCAAGTGAAGCAATAGACAAAGGTAGCATCCTGCTATCCTGCCCCGCTTCTGTGAAACAGAAAGTCATGCTGCTACTACTCATCTGCTTCAGTTGCGCAAACCGCACAGCGAAGATAGCCGAATGGTAACAAGTTCGCACACAATATCTGTTCTTCTAACTGAAGAGGCTGCAAATACTTATGGCAAAGCGTCAAAACAATCAACAAACTCCACAGGTCGTCTTTCAACCTCGCGTTTACAAAGGTATGCAAAAAGGTATTGGCATCTTGGTGAATGCTATCCGCCCCACCTTGGGGCCAATTCATCGCGTAGTTGCCATAGAAAAAGAAGCCAAAATAGGTAAACCGGAGCTGCTCGATAATGGCGCCACCATTGCTCGGCGGATCATCCAACTCCAGAACCGAGAAGAAGATATGGGAGCAATGTATGTCCGCAACATATTGTGGCGCATGCATGAAACAGTCGGCGATGGCACAGCAACAGCAGCGGTGATGTTCCAAACCATATATGACGAAGGTATGCGCTATATTGTTGCGGGTGGGGACGCCATGCGCTTACGCCGTCATCTGGAAGAGGCATCCGAAACCATCCTGGGAGAATTGGCGGGTATGGTCACCCCTCTTCAAGGCAAAGAACACATTGCCAAGGTAGCAGAGACCATTTGCTACGATCCGCCACTGGCGAAAATGCTGGGTGAAATCTTCGATATCATCGGCGAATATGGACGGCTGGAGATCCGCGCCGGCCGCAGCCGGGAATTGGAGCGAGAGTATATTGAGGGCATGTATTGGAACGGGGGCATCTTCTCTCGCAAAATGTTCCAGGAGCCCACTCAAGAGAAAGTGCAGATGCAGAACGCTCCTGTTCTGATCAGCGATCTCGAGATCAAGGAGCCTCATGAGCTGCTCCCTGCCCTGGACACGGCTGCCCGTGCGGGTTTCAAGACCCTGCTGCTAATAGCGAGTTCTATCTCTGAGCAAGCACTAGCCATTCTTCTAACCAAACCCAACCGAGAAAGAATCCATGTGGTTGCCACAAAACCGCCTGCTTATGATACCGTCACTCGCAACGAGGCATTGGAGGACCTGGCAATCCTTACAGGCGGAAAGGTTTTCTTTAAGGCTGCTGGTGATACTCTGAATGCGGTACGGATTGAGGATTTCGGCCAGACTCGGCGTGCCTGGGTCGACACGGCCAACTTTGGCATCATCGGAGGTAAAGGCGATCCTCGCCAATTGCGTCATCATATCGCTCGTCTACGAGCTGGCCTAACCAGAGTAGAGGAGCCCAAAGATCGCACCCGTCTGCAAGAGAGGATCGGCAAACTCATCGGTGGCTCTGCCGCCCTCTTTGTAGGTGCACATACACCGCCGGCTGTGGAGGAACGGAAGGAACTCGCTAAACGGACTGCCGATGCATTGCGCGGGGCAATCAGAGATGGTGTTTTGCCCGGTGGTGGGACAGCCCTGCTGGCCTGCCAGCAAGCCATTCAGAAAAAAATGAATGCAGCCACAAATACCGATGAACGTGCGGCTTGCAACATAATGTTGCAAGCGCTCGAAGCCCCTACCCGCACCTTGCTCAACAACGCAGGCTTTAATGTGGAAAAAGAGCTTAACCAGATTTCCCTTGCCGGATCAGGTTATGGGTTTGACGTCATCCGTGGGCAGGTTGCAGACATGGCACACGCCGGTATTTACGATGCAGCATCTGTGATCGGGGCCGCTGTATCGAGTGCTGTCCATGGCGCCGCCCTTGCGCTGACTATTGATGTGTTGGTCCACCGTAAAAGCCCACCGGAAGCGCATCACACCACTTAGGTGCCATTCCAAGAAGTCTATCGAGGAGCGCTGACCAAACAACGCAAAAAGCCAGCTAGTGCCAACAATCAATCAAGACGCAGGATGTTTCCATCGGCCAGACCAACCAGCACTAAAGCACCGGGCCCGAAACCTTCGGGAGCCAGGACGGTCGTCACATCCTGATCAGCCAGAATTGCCTCTCGCCAAGGCGTCCAGGTATTTCCACAATCGGCAGAATGGTTCAGCGTTCCGCCATGAAGAGCCAGAATTTCTGGGTAAGCAGAGAAATCCGGAGAAAGATAGACAGCATTCACAGCTTCAGTAAAAAGATGTTTACCCAGCTGCTCCCAGCTTTTGCCCCTATCAGCAGACAGCCACAAACCCTGCATTTCGGTGCCGGCTAACAAGGTGCCATCTTGGGCAAAGTCAGGTGATAACACCAGGCTGAGTACAGCATCATAACCAGCCGGCAGATCTACCTCACGCCAGGCACGCCCGCCGTTGGTGCTGCGGAAAATACTGGTCTGTGCGCCCACGAAAACCGTCTCGTCTTCAGCAAAATTTGGGGAAACTGCCAAGCTGAAGATATTCAGATCGAGCAGGCCAAAGTTCCAGGCTGTAAAGCGGCCACCGCGATCGGAAGAAAACAACACGCCGTCTTCCATTGTGGCTGCGAAAACAATGCCATCTTTCTCAAAATCAGGTGACAGCGCCACAGCGGAGACAACCGGCGGCGGGGGTGGAAGGGTAACACTCTCCCAGATCCGTCCATCATTCAGGGAACGGAGTATACCTCCACTCAGCCCAGCAAAGACACGCGAGTCGTGGTCGAAGGCAGGCGAGACAGCAACTGCCATGGTAGGCAGCGGTTCTGACAGCTTCAGGGATGCGTAAGCCGTCTGCCAGGTTTGGCCACCGTCATCGGAACGGTATAGACCTGAGTAACACGCAGCAAAAAGAGTTGTATCTACTCCGGCCAATTGGTAAACGTACTCCTGGACTTGAGGTTTTTCAGAGCTTGTCGGTGTGTCCATGTTTGGCATAAGGAATTCAAAAGCCTCTTGAAGGTCATTACAGCAAGTTGATATGTCACAATTGAGAGACAGAGCCAGCCCAGATATGTGTCAAACTTTTCCCTCAATGCCACCGTAGCATTTTCCTGACGCTTGGGAGCAAGCAGCCTGTCCCCTCGATATTTTAGCAACAAGTTTACCCGGATGCTATTGCCACAGACAGTCACTTTAACAAAGATCTATTGACAAAGCAAACGTTTGCTTACATAATATACAAGAAGGTAAGCAAACGTTTGCTTACGCCCTTGCAAAGGATATGACAGCGTGACCGTTACTCTTGCAGAAATCGCCCAAGTGGCCGGGGTTTCCGTTGCGACGGTTTCGCGTGTCTTGTCTAACGCAGACTACCCCCTCAAAGAAGAAACCCGCCAGCGCATCCTCAAGCTGGCTGAAGAAATGGGCTATAAGCCCAATCTAATAGCCAGAAGCCTGCAAAGCAATCGCTCACATCTCGTTGGGGTCATTGTTGATAGAATGCAGTCACCTTTTTCCGCAGCAACCGTTGAGGGTATACAAGATGGTTTGCGGAATGCAGGTTACTCAATATCCATTGCCTATTCAAACCGAGATCGGGATCTGGCTATAGAGGCCATTGATTCATTCTATAGCCGCCAGGTGGATGGCATCATCATCCTGAACTCCTGGCTTCATACTTATAATGACCCCATATTGGCACTGCAAGATAGACCCTTCGTCTTTGTCAATCGCTTATTCAGCAATTGCATCCAGAATTGTGTAGGGCCCGGTGACCATTATGGGGCCCAGCTGGCCACGCAGCACCTGGTCGACCTGGGCCATCAGCGCATTGGCTATATCAATGGAATGCAGGACTGGATCGAAGCACAGAACCGTCTCTCTGGGTACCGTGATGTCCTGGCGAAGCATGCTCTGCCAGTAGATGGAAACTTGATCAGGCAGGGAGATTGGAGTGTGAACAGCGGGCACCAAGCAGCTCAGGAGTTGCTCGCTCTTGAAGAACGACCTACAGCTATTTTTGCTGCCAACGATATCATGGCTTTGGGCGCAATCTATGCAGTTCAAGAGGCTGGGTTAGAGATCCCCGCCGACATTGCCATCGTGGGTTATGACGATCGTGATTTTGCTGCCTGGATCAGACCGGCGCTGACGACCATTCGCATGCCATCGTACGAAATGGGTCAGGCTGCAGCCCGATTGCTCTTGAAGCAATTGGCCGGGGAAGAGATGGAAGATGCTACCCAAGTCCCAGGCAAACTAGTCATCCGCGAATCCTGTGGCGCTAACGACGTTAAGAATGCTGGATGAACCCTGACAGGTGATTGCCGGGATACCAGCAAACAGATAACCCAATAAATATAAGAGAAGATACCGGTATTGACTGGGCGGTCGACGGTATCTCCTCTTGCTCGAATCAGCTACCAGGAACATTACTGAGTGGCATATTCACGCCATTTGAAACCCAGGTAACTGCTCATATCAATTATAGCAAAATGCCCCCAGTTCAGGGCCAATACCATTTTGAGGAGTCTCTAATGGAAATAGATACCACTCATAGCCCACATGCTCACCTGAAAACGATACCGCTTAAAAACGTGTCTGTACGCGATGGATTTTGGTCTGGCAGACAGGCCACCAACCACGACATCGGGCTGAAACACGCTTACCGCAAATTGGAGGAGTCAGGCAATTTCAACAATCTGAAGCTAGCTGCCGGGTCAGGAGTAGGAGAATATCATGAACCGCCTTTCATGGATTCGGATATTTATAAGTGGCTTGAGGCCGTCAGCTATGAACTCGTCAATTCTCCCGATCCCGAACTTGAAAACATGGTGAATGATGCTATTGATTTGCTGGCGGCAGCCCAACAAGAAAATGGCTACCTTAACTCCTATTTTCAGGTAGTGAAGCCCGAAAAGAAATGGCAGGAATTGGCAATGGGGCATGAGCTGTATTGTGCTGGGCATCTTTTTGAGGCAGCTGTAGCCCACCACCGCGCCACGGGCAAAACAGTACTACTTGATATTGCCTGTCGTTTCGCCGATCACATTGATGCTGCCTTTGGGCCCGGCAAAAGGGATGCCGTACCAGGTCATCCGGAAATCGAGCTGGCGCTGGTGGAGCTATCCCGAGAAACCGGTGAGCAGCGTTATCTTAAGCTGGCCGGCTTTTTCATCGACCAGCGCGGCCGGGGAAAGATGATCGGTGCGACTCCCTTCGATGCAGGATATCACCAGGATCGAGTCCTGGTTCGAGAAGCCGAAATCGTTGAAGGTCACGCGGTCCGGCAGTTGTACTTGTTGGCCGGCGTTGCCGATGTTTATTTAGAAACTGGAGAGAAAGCTTTGCTGGAGGTTGCTAAGCGACTTTGGCGTGATATGACTGCACGCAAAATGTACCTCACAGCAGGCTTTGGTGCCCGGCATTACGGCGAGTCTTTTGGTGAAGCCTACGAACTCCCCAGCGATACCGCCTATGCTGAAACCTGTGCCGCCATTGCCAATATAATGTGGAACTGGCGTATGTTGGCAATTACAGGCGAGGCGCGTTACGCCGACCTGATCGAAAGCTCACTCTACAACGGTTTTTTAAGTGGGATATCACTGGATGGGCAACGCTATTTTTATGTCAATCCGCTGTCGAGCCAGGGGGGAATCGAACGATCGGAATGGTACGGCTGTGCCTGCTGCCCCCCTAACGTTATGCGCCAGATCGCACTGCTTGGACATTACATCGCCACAACCCGCGAGAACGGCCTCCAGATCCACCAGTATATTGCCTCTGATATCGCCGCCGATCTTGGGCACAGCAACCCAGTCAAAGTACGCCTGGAGACCTCCTATCCCTGGGAAGGAAAGGGACAGTTGGTCATCGAGGAAACTGACGAGTCGCCCTGGGAGCTAGCTTTGCGTATTCCACCCTGGTGTGATGAAGCCAGTGTGCAGATTGGCGACAAGGTGATCGATGTATCAACAAATGCTGGAAGCTACGCCAAGTTCAAGCGCACGTGGAAGCCAGGAGATATGGCTCAACTGCACCTGCAGATACGCCCGCGGTTCATCAAGCCGAATCCACGGGTCGATGCCATTCGGAGCACTCTGGCAATTGCTTATGGTCCATTGGTGTATTGTTTTGAAGGCATAGACCAGCCAGAGGGTGTGAGTTTATCGGATGTGCGGCTTCGCCCAAGTATCTCGCCTAAAGCTATTTGGAGAGAGGATCTGTTGGGAAGAGTCATGGAAATAAAAGCTCAAGGAGCTGTAGAGAATATGAGCAGCTGGGAGGACATGTTATACCGTACATTATCGCCCGCCAGCCCATCGTACCAAGATCTGGAACTGACGGCCACACCTTATTATGCGTGGGCCAATCGTGTGCCAGGCACAATGCGAGTCTGGATTCCTTGTATATGAGGATCACCTACTCGCTGAAAAGTAACGGAAAGGAGGCGAAGTAGACAGACTGAAAAAGCATAAAAAACGCAGTGTGACTCAAACGTTAACTTTTCAGAGTTCTTTGAAAGAGGAGAAAGATTCATGAAGAAGAATATGAGTAGACGCGAATTCATGAGAATTGCGGGTTTGGCAAGTGGGGCTAGTATTCTCGCCGCCTGTGCACCTTCAACAACAACTACAACTGCACCGGAGGGAACAGAGGCTGGCCCAGGTGAAACAACTGAGGGTGCACCCGCTGCGGACACCGTCACGGTCACCTTCACTGGCTGGGGAGGAGCCGAGGAAAATGACGGGGTTCTGGCTGCCGCTGAATATTTCGAGGGAGAAAATCCTGATATAAAGATTAACTGGATACAAATCCCGGAAAACTATGCTGAGAAGCTCCTGGCAATGGTCGCGGCAGGAACTCCCCCGGATACTGCTTTCTGCTACAACACTATCTACCAGGATTACGTCAGCAAAGGTTTGCTGATGGATATTACCGCAAACCTCGAGGCCGATCCGGTTGTAGGCGCTCCAGACTATTTCATCGAGCCACAAGAAAAAGACCGCTGTACTGTTGATGGCAAATGGTATGGTATCGGCTCATGCTGGGTAGCTGGGCAAATGTATTACAATGCCGACATCTTTGAAGCAGAAGGCATTGAGCCGCCCAGCAACGATCCGGACGAAGCCTGGGAGTGGGACAAGTTCCTGGAAGTGGCGAGACAATTGACTACCGACGCCAATGGCAAACATCCCGGCGAAGATGGCTTCGATCCAGACAACATCGAGCGTTGGGGAGTCCAATGGCCGCAGAACAACCTTGTCTTTCTGCATTCTGCGGTTGCCGACAACGGAGGCCGCTGGATCAACCCAGAAACCGGTCTGGTCGAGCTTGATTCGCCAGAAGCCAGTGAGGGTCTCCAAAACGTCGCCGACCTGATGCTGGTCGAGCATGTTGCCCCGCGCGGCGCGGCCTTCTCGGCATTGGGCCTAACCAACACTCAGATGCTGGAGAATGGCACGTTGGCGATGGCGATCGATGGTTCCTGGGCCCTGTCCTGGATTACCAAGATCAATGCCAATTTGGGCACAGCGACGTTGCCGAGGATGAAGAGCCTGGGTACCGATATGCAGGCCCACATCCACGTGGGGCTCGCCGGTTCGGAAAATCCTGATCAGGCCTGGCAATGGTTGAGGTTCCTGGCGACTGAGTACTACCAGCTGATATTCCTGAAAATGGGGCTTTGGTTGCCCAGCCAGACGGCTTTGATGACCCCTGAGGGGATGGAGAAGTGGTACACAGAGCGCAAGGGACCGGGCGATGGCATCCATCCAGCTGGCTACGATAAGATCGTGACCAAATTTGTGCCAGAGTATGGGCACGTTCTATATATGCCACCCGGCTATACTGAGGCAGACGCTGTTATCACTCCAGCCTTGGACGCAGTCTGGGTTGGAGATGAAACCGCACAAATGGCGATGGAGACGGCCGTACCAGAGGCAAATGCCATACTGGAAGAGGCCAAAGCTTAAGGGTCTCGCCGAGGGTTTTAGATGGGGGGTGTTTTTACGGGATTTTCCCGTGCCCCCCTTCGCTATCACTTGTAAGAATAGCGGTTGGAATAAAATGGCCATCAAGCCGACCCAACCGCCAAGAGCGCCAGGCTCGGAAAGTATTGCCTTTTCAGCGTGGATCCGATCTTCTTAATGTGAGGCTAGAATGAACAAAACATCTGTGTTATCGGGACAACGACCATCCCAAACAAACTCAGGATTCGGCAGATTCCTCCATTGGTTTAGAACCCCCAAAGGGCGGCGCACTGTCACCGGCTACATTTTCATCGGCCCATTTATCCTGGGAGTGTTGTTCTGGGTTGTGTATCCCGCTGGGATGGCAGCCTGGCTGGCTTTCCATGAGTGGAATCTTATCTCTCCTGCAAAATTTGTAGGTCTCAAGAACTTTGAAACGATGCTTGGTGACAAGCTCTTTTGGCAGTCGCTCAAAGTCACCTCTGTTTACACGTTTGTTTCTGTGCCGCTTGGCATGATCGTCAGTTTTTCTATGGCCCTGCTAATAAACACCAAGGTACGCGGAATCGCCATATTCCGCACGATTTACTATCTGCCCAGCATCATGCCTGCTGTCGCTAATGCTGTATTGTGGGCCTGGATTCTGAATACGGATTTCGGCTTACTCAATGCAGGTCTGCATTTCATCGGGTTACCGAAAATTGCCTGGCTGCAAGAACCAGAATGGACTCTGCCGGCATTGATCTTGATGAGCTTGTGGGGGGTCGGTCAGGCGATGATTATTTTCCTGGCTGGCCTACAGGGCATTGATGAAGTCTTTTATGAAGCCGCAAAAATAGATGGGGCCGGAAGCTGGGCCCAACTGGTACATATCACGATACCGATGATGTCATCGGTGTTCTTTTTCAACCTGATCATGGGGATTATCAACTCCTTTCAGGTCTTTACTGCGGGCTATCTCATTACAAATGGCGGTCCGCAAAACGCCTCTCTGTTCTACGTGCTGTACCTATACCGGAACGGTTTCCAGCACTTGAAAATGGGATATGCATCAGCCTTATCCTGGGTGCTCTTCTTCATTATCGCATTCTTTACTGCGTTCATTTTCAGAACACTGGGACGCAGGGTCTACTATCAATAATAGCTACGCAATATGACCAAATGCTGGAGAGAAACAATATGAGCATTGAAACCATGTCAGAACTAACATCGCAGTCGCGGCCTGGTCCTTTCAAGAGAAATCTAAGCACTGGGCGCTTGATCACTCTTGTTATCCTGTTTGTGGGAGCCATCATTATGATCGCTCCGTTCGCATTCATGATCAGCAGCTCGCTGAAAACCGAAACGCAGGTATTTCAGTTCCCAATACAATGGATTCCCGAGCCGACACGATGGATGAATTATGTTGAAGCCCTGACCAATAAGCCGTTTTTCCTCTATTTCAAAAACACAATGGTCATAGTGATCTTTAACCAGATCGCCATCTTGCTGACAGCTTCTTTGGTTGGCTATGGGTTTGCACGGATAGATTTCCCGGGTCGGGACATTTGGTTTGCCATTGCATTGGCAACCATAATGCTGCCGTTCTACGTGACCATGGTACCCCAGTTCATTCTTTTCAGCCGTCTCGGATGGATGGACACCAATTTACCCTTGATCGTTCCCTACTTCTTTGGGGGAGGAGCATTCAATGTCTTTCTCTTCCGCCAGTTCTTCCGGAGCATACCCGAAGACCTTTCAGATGCAGCCCGGATAGACGGCTGCAGCGAATTCGGCATTTACTGGCGGATATTCGTTCCGTTGTCAGTACCTGTGTTTATCACTGTATCTATCTTCACCTTCATGTTTAGCTGGAACGATTTCATTGGCCCACTGCTCTACATCAACTCGCCTGAAAACTTCACAGTTGCCCTTGGCCTGGCACAGTACCGCAGCATGTTGGGTGTCGGCCGGACTCGTTGGGACCTTTTGATGGCTGCTTCTGTGGCGATGACAGCACCAATCGTGATTCTCTTCTTCATCCTACAGCGATACTTCATCAAGGGCGTGGTAATGAGCGGGATAAAAGGTTGATAACAAGTGCTGAAAATGCTGAGATAATATATCACAAACCACTATCTCCTTGACTCGTTCTCTCCTACCTGCCGGGAGGTGGGGGAGAACAACCTTCTGCCTCAAAACTACACGCCGCAGCACAATCATCCAGCACTATCCGGCAAAACTCTACATTTCACATCAAGTGTAATCATGTGCCGAGGAGTGGTCTATGAGCAAAAGCTCGCCAATGGGAATGAGAATAGCAGCAGCTTGTAAGTGATTGTGGCGTATGGATTCCCGCTTTCGCAGGAATGACAGAATTAGCGAAGGCCGGCTATGTTGAGGCTTGTGACAGCAGTAGGCACATACAAAGCACAAAGCTTTTGACGCGTTGCTCGGCACTCGTTACTCATTACTATTTTCAAGGGGGCTACTGATGTTCAGAAACTCATCGAAGTGGGCGAAAGCCGCAGCAATCCATCCCAAGAGTTCTGATCCAATATTGCGCACCGCCTTAGGAAGAGCAATCTATCCATCTGACCTTACCCGGCGAGCATTTCTGAAACAGGCCGCCCTGATCGGCAGTGCAGGCTTACTCTCATCCTGCTTGGCCAAAAGCCCAAACCCATTTGAGGAGGAAAGCATGACACCCAATGTTGGGCCCATAGCTTATCTGGAGCCTATCTACGCCACAGGTTTCAAGGTTGACAGCTCACTCTGGAGCCACCGAATCAAACGTGTCATCCAAAACTGGATCCCTCATTGCTACGAAAAACTATCTGAGCCTGATTTGCCCGAGGGAGGAATTGGCAACTTCAACCAGGCAGCCCGGAAGCTGAACGGACAGACTGCAAAAGAACATGTAGGATTCTGGTTTTCCAACGCCTATGTATTCAACACGGTCGAGGCTATGTGCAACGCCTTGATGATCGATCCGCAAGGAGATCAGGAGATCATCGATGCACAAGATGCCATGCGTGCCAAGCTCGACGACTGGCTGCCCAAAATTCTCGCCGCCCAGGAGCCTGACGGATACCTCCAGACATGGACAACGCTGGGACACGGCCTCCGTTGGCATGATCGGTTGGCCCATGAAGGATATGTAGCCGGCTACTTTCTGGAAGCAGCCATGGCCCACTACCTGATGACAGGTCAGAACGATGCCACTCTGTACGACGCCGCCAAACGCCTTGCCGACTGCTGGTGCGACAACATCGGCCCCGATCCCAAGAAGAGCTGGTGGGATGGTCATCAGGGAATGGAACAGGCACTGACGAAGTTTGCCAGGTTTGTGAATGATGTGGAGGGGGCCGGAAAGGGCGATAAGTATGCTCAGCTGGCCAAGTTCTTGTTGGACGAACGCACCGGCGGCGAGGAATACGACCAAAGCCATACCCGGCCGGTCGATCAAACCGAGGCTGTTGGGCATTCCGTACGCGCTGTCTATATGTATTCCGGTATGACTGACGTAGCGATGCTGACCAACAGCCCCGACTATTTTGACGCTGTTAACGCGCTGTGGAATAACTTGGTCAACCGGAAGATGTATGTCACCGGCGGCGTGGGCAGTGGCGAAACCAGCGAAGGCTTTGGAGCAGACTACTCACTCCCCAACAGTGCTTACTGCGAATCGTGCGCAGGCTGCGGCATGCTGTTCTTCCAACACAAGCTGAACCTGGCCTACCAGAACGGCAAATATGCCGACTTGATGGAGCTAACACTCTACAATGCTATCCTGGGCAGCTTGGATCTTGACGCCAAAAACTACACCTACACCAACCCTCTTGACCAGGACTTTGATCGTTACGATTGGCATAACTGTCCCTGCTGTGTGGGCAATATCCCCCGAACCTTGCTGGCGTTGCCGACCTGGATGTACGCCAAGAGCATCGATACGCTGTACATCAACCTCTTCATCGGCAGCACGGTGACTGTCGATGATATCGCCGGCACCAGCGTAGAGATAGTGCAAAGCACCGATTACCCCTGGAATGGCAACGTGGCAATTACAGTCAACCCTGCAGCGGCCAAGGACTTCACGATCAGGATTCGCGTACCGGACCGGAGCGTCAGCACCTGCTACACCATGGCCCCAGAGGCAAACGGCATCACATCGATTTCAGTCAACGGTTCTGAGATATCACCAACAGTCAGCCAGGGCTACGTGGAGATTAGCCGCATGTGGCAAGCTGGTGACCAGATTGAACTGGTCCTGCCTCTGGACATCCAGCGAGTGCGAGCAAGCGACAAAGTATGGGCCGACAAAGACCGCGTAGCATTGCAGTATGGCCCGCTCATCTACAACATCGAGGCGGTTGATTTGGATGGTGCCGACCCCCTGGGTGTCAATCTCAGCCCCGATACGACCTTATCTACACAATGGGATGGCAATCTCTTAGGAGGCGTGACAGTCATCAAGGGAACATTTGCCGATGGCACCGAGTTGGCGGCCATTCCCAACTACGCACGAAATAATCGAGGTGGACGCTCGCTGGTATGGATGCGCGAAAAACCCCTCGGCCCACCTCCTGAGTTTGTAGCCTGGTACAAATTCGATGAAGCAGATGGCACCTCAGCATCTGACGCGACCGGCAATGGCTATACAGCAGCATTGAATGGTGGGGCAACATGGACAGAAGGCAAGATCGGCGGTGCTGTCAAGCTGGATGGGAAGAATGGCTATGCAAACCTGCCTGCCGGCATTCTTGAAAACGTCGACGATTTTACTATTGCGGCCTGGGTCAATCCTCGTGCCACCACCTTTTGGTCACGCATCTTTGATTTTGGCAACGGAATGAACGCCAATATGTTCCTGACCGTCAGGAGTGGTGACAGCACCCTGCGTTTCGTTATCACCACCACTGGTGTCACGGGGGAACAGCAGATCAACAGCACGCGTACTTTAACCACCCGCGCCTGGCAGCATGTCGTTGTCACACTCGAAGGCAATGTCGGAATCATCTATCTCGACGGCGTCGAAGTCGCCCGCAATGACAATATAACGATCAAGCCATCCGACATGGGGCCCACCAGCGGTAATTACATCGGTAAGTCGCAGTATCCCGATCCTTACCTGATGGGATCGGTGGATGACTTCCGTATTTACAGCCGAGCCCTTAGCGCATCGGAGATCAGTGATCTGTATTCTGCGGGCTGAGCAAGGGGATACTGCCATGGGAAATTGGTTTCTGGTAGACCTGCTCGGCGGGGAGAATACCGGGGGATACCTATCTCGGCATCCCCATGATGAAAGGAGCTGCCTATAAGAACAAACTTGCAGCAAGGGATGAGAACAACGCAAGACTTTTAGCTCGCAGGCACTTAGTGCTGCATTCAAAGGAGAGGGTCCAATGCTTACCAAAATGCGTAAGTATCTACCGCTATTGGTGCTGTGTGTTCTGATCACAGCGTTACTCGTCCAATCAGTCTCGCCGGCGCTGGCCGCCAACGATACAGTCGCAGTCAACTTCGCCGCATATGGGGGTTCCCCCACCTACAGAGCTTCGGGCTTCATCTATGGTCTGTCCGCTGACGCCAGCACACCCCCCCAGACCTACCTGAGCCAGATCAACACCAGGTTTATCCGCGCAGGCGGGTCACAGATTGGCTGCCCTAACGGGGGATGGGTCAATGGCCAATACACTCCGCGCTGGAACTTCGTCAAAGCCTACTACGCAAAATCCCGGGCCGTCGGAGCAACCTTCATTATGATATTGGCACCCCTCTGGGGTTCCGACGGCGTGTGTGACGTTCCACGCTGGCCGGGCGACAACGGCAACTGGACTGAGTTCGATAACTTCCTGACCCAGGTCATCAACGATGCCAAGGCAAACGGCATGACCGGTTCGAATGTCCGCTGGGACATCTGGAACGAGCCAGATATATTCTTCTGGGGCGCCAGCCGGAGCCAGTACCTCGAAATGTGGAAACGTGCCGTTCAGCGAATTCGCTCTGAGCTTCCCAACGCGGTCATTGAAGGCCCATCGATGTCTGCAGACCCCGATACGGGCAATTCATGGTGGACCACCTACCTCGACTACATCAAAGCCAACAATGTTGTGCCTAACATTATAAGCTGGCACTCTCTGCCAGGCGATCCTGTTGACGGCGCAAACATCATGAATTCGATGCTGTCCTCGCGCGGCATCTCGGTGTCGGGCTACTCCATCAATGAGTATGGAGCCTTCGGCGATGAACAGCAGCCTGGCCCTTCTGCCTGGTACATTGCCCGCCTGGAGCGCGCGAATGGGGGCGTAGACGGTGCCCGGGCCAACTGGGGTATGGTTGGGCAGACACCCTCTTTGCATGATACGCTGGGCTGGCTGGTCACCGCTGCTCCTGCCAACCAACCGATGGGCCAATGGTGGGTCTACAAACGCTATGCCGATCAGACAGGTCTACGCACCGATGTCACGCCCGGCTCGACACATGATGCCTTAGCTTTCCAGGATTCGTCCGCCCAGAAGTCCATCATCTTGATAGGCAATAAGGCAGGAGGTGGAACCGGCACTGTGACCGTGCAGCTCAATGACATACCTTCGTGGCTCAGGCCAAATGGGACAGTACAGGTACTGGTAGAAAGGATGCCGTCTACCAATGCCTACGTTAGCGCGCCAACTGTGGTCTCCAATTCCTCGATGACGGTGAGCGGCAGTTCTCTGAGTGTTGCCATCAATTGGAACAATGCGCTGGATGCCTACGTCGTCACGTTGACGCCCGGCAGCAGCGGCGGATCGACACCTCCCCCAAGTGGCTATGTGCGTCTGCAAAATCGCAACAGCGGCAAGTGCGTCGACGTGGAAGGTGTCAGCACAGCCAATGGTGCCAATATCTTCCAGTGGACCTGCGGCAGCACCGGCAACCAGCAATGGCTGATGGAAGACATGGGAGGCGGTTATGTACGCTTGAAAGCACAGCATAGTGGCAAATGCGCCGACGTCTGGAACTGGAGCACCGCGGATGGTGGTGAAATCAGACAGTATACCTGCACCAGCGGCACTAACCAGCAATGGACCGTGGAAGATATGGGCGGCGGCTACTTCCGCCTGAGAAATCGATACAGTGGCAAGTGTATGGATGACTGGGAATGGAACACCGCTGACGGCGCAGACATCAGACAATACACCTGCAATGACTACAACGTCCAGCAGTTCCGGCAGTATTAACAAACCCTGTCTGATTATGACACGAGGGCGGCTGTAGCATTCAGCCGCCCTCCACCTGAGCTGGTGAATGGCTCCCGCAACCACAACGGGGACTTAAGCACACTCGAGATCAGCGGTCTGTGCTCCGCCGGTTGAGCAGAAATACTACCCGGATAGATGCCCAATGACCATAGACGCCATCTTAACAACATGGCGAATGTGCCTTCGCGCATCTGCGATCCGGCTAATAGGCCCGCTGCTGGCCAAAGATACTCAAGAAGGTAACCACCAAAACTGATAACTCCACAGAAATGATACTTGCGGGTGACGGATATGTATCCGTCACCCATACTGCACGAATGTTAATCTGTCAGTACAGGCAAGATACATAGCAACGCCATTGCCCCAATAGAGGGATCTACACGGAATAGCGGAGAAAAGGAGTTTAGGTAGACCCCACTTTTCCGCGTTGAGCCAAATAGAGTAATGCACACTTTGCAGATTAAAATCTGTAACTACTCAGCTACCTGGCGCTTTCTACTGTGGCCATAAGTGATGCGTAAAAGGTAAATATGTAAAACGTGAGACGTGAAGAGTAGCCAGTCTGAGTTTACAAGTCACAGATCGAAGCTTGAAAAGCTAACAGCTAAGAGCTGAGCAGTTACAATATGTAAAACATCATGCTTGCTCAACTGCTGATGCGTAGTTTTCTAATAGCAGACTTGTGCCGAAAAAAGCTGTGCCTGACCATTCTGCTATATTGCTCATCCCTTCATCTCATAGCCAAAAGCTAACAGCTAAAAGCCAATAACCGGGTAGCACACGGCAACAGCGTGGTCGTGAAAATGCGGCACCTACACCCCACCCTCGCAAAAGCAAGGAAGGGGGCACCGCACAGCAATAAGACTTGAGTTTCCTCCCTGCCGGCGGGGAGGAGGTTGGAGGCGGGATGCAATGTACGACCATGCTATTTCCGGGATCTGCCTGTTATGCGCTGTTGCTTATTTAGATTCTGTTTAGGTTCTCTTTGGAACTTTTTTACCACCACCCTGCTATGCTGAGGAGAAGATTGTAGAGGTAGGGACAGGGAACAACGCAAACAAACAAGACACCCCAGGTCAGTTCCCAAACAATAACAAAATACATGCAAGTGGTCCCAGAGGGTTCGGTACTCAGGGGGCTGCAAGCAACAATCACAATCAAGGAGGTTTGAGATGCAAGATTTTATTCAGCAACTACTGGAGCAGATTTCACAGGCTGTCGGTGGCAGCCTTACCAATCTGGCTTTCGCGTTGCTCATTTTACTTGTCGGCTGGGTCGTAGCCCTGGTAGTAGCCGCACTGGTACGTGGTGCATTTAATCGCACTCGCCTGCAGGAGAGTATTGCAAAATGGACTGGAGGAGATGAGAAGCGAGCAGCTGACATCAGCCGCTGGATTGGTCGTGGTGTATTCTGGTTGATTATGTTATTCGTACTGGTGGGGTTCTTCCAGGCACTCCAGTTGACCGCTGCCACCGAGCCAATCAATGCACTGCTGGAGCAATTATTCGCTTTCGTACCCCAGCTTCTGGGAGCAGCGATCTTGCTGCTGGCAGCCTGGATCATTGCGAGCATCGTGCGGTTCCTCATCAAGGGGCTTTTCAAAACCACCAAACTAGATGAGAGGCTGACCGCCCAGGCGGGCGTCACTGCAACAGACCAGGTATCTGTGAGCGATACACTGGCCAACGTCATTTACTGGTTCATCTTCTTGCTGTTTCTACCTGCCATACTTGGCGCACTCGATATGGAAGGCCTGCTGGAACCGGTGCAAGGTATGCTCGAACAGATCCTGTCCTACCTGCCCAATGTTCTCGGCGCGGGCCTCATCCTACTGGTCGGTTGGTTCATTGCCCGTGTGGTACGCCAGATTGTCACCAACCTGCTTGCAGCCAGCGGAGCAGATAAGCTGGGCGAGCGTGTGGGGCTGAGAAGTGCTCTGGGTGAGCATACACTCTCGGCAGTCATCGGTACGATTATATATGCGCTGATCCTGATCCCGGCGGTTATCGCATCATTAAACGCCCTTCAAATCGAGGCCATATCTGAGCCGTCGACCCGTATGCTGACCGCCATTCTGGCTGCCTTCCCGCTTGTCCTTGGCGCAGCCGTGGTACTCTCCATCGCCTATTTCGTCGGCCGGTTGGTCTCTACATTGGTGAGCAACGTGCTGGCAAGCATCGGTTTTGACCGTGTGATGGTCTGGCTGGGCCTTGGCAAAGAACCGAAAGAAGGCCAGCGCACGCCCTCGGAGGTTGTGGGTTACCTGGTGTTGATTGCCATCATACTCTTCTCAGCAGTCGAGGCTGCCAACCTGCTCGGCTTTGCCGTTGTCGCCGAGCTGACAGCGCAATTCATCACTTTTGCCGGCCAGATAGCACTAGCAGTGATAGTTTTTGCTCTAGGATTATATCTGGCTAACCTTGCGCGGTCGGTCATTCAATCAACAGACAGCCCACAGTCGGGCTTTATCGCGCAGGCAGCGTGGACGGCAATCGTCATATTCACTGCCGCCTTGGCCATGCGCCAGACCGGTATCGCCAACGATATCATCAATCTGGCCTTCGGACTATCTCTAGGTGGTATAGTGGTAGCAGCTGCATTAGCTTTCGGATTGGGCTGCCGCGAGATCGCCGCAAGGGAGGTCGAGCGCTGGCTTGAGAGGATGCGAAAATCCGAGTAAGCCGGTTGCAAAGACGCATCAGCACACAGGAGGGTATGCCGCTCGACAACGAGCCCACATGCCCTCCTTGTGTATGAAAAAGATGCGTAACTACTCAGCTACCTGGCGCTTCCTACTGTAGTTATAGGTAAGGCGTAAAAGGTAAATATGTAAGATGAGACGTGACGAGTATCCAGCCTGAGTTTACAAGTCACAGATCGAAGCTTGAAAAGCTAAAAGCTAAGAGCCAACAGCTAAGAGCCAACAGCTAAGAGCTGAGCAGTTACAATATGTAAAACATCATGCTTACTCAACCGCTGATGAGTAGTTTCCTAATAACAGGCTTGTGACGGAAACGGCTGTGCCTGACCATTCTGCTGTATTGCTCATCCCTTCATCTCACAGCCGCTAAGAGCCAACAGCTGATAGCTGAGTAGTTACAAAGATGCAAATGCATAAGGCATAAATATGCAAGACACAAAAACAAGGCATCGCGGTCCGAAATCCAGCCGCACGCCCATGATCTAAAAAATCAATATCGCTATTTTTGTCAATACCTTCCGGAAGTCGAAAAGAACAGCGGACGAACAAGGGTTATGAGCACACGTAATTAGCAGCAGCTGCTATTGCCATTCCCGCGAAAGCAGGAACGACATGATTGGCAAAGGTATTGTTTGTAGAAAGGATTTTGAAAAGAAGATATGAACGCAAAAAGAGCTGATAGATTAGTTCCGGCAATCGACGAAGAGAACAGCCTGCTGTTTCCGGAAACGGAGACTGAGATTGATAACATCGATCACATTCCGGCCGATGATTCAGTCAGTTTGTACTTCAGGCAGATGGCCAACGAGCCGCTCCTGACCGCTGAACAAGAAGTCTGGCTTGCCAGACGCATCGAACGTGGGCTTGAGGCCCAGAAGCAATTGGATGAGGAACACGATCTCTCACAGGAAGACATCGACACGCTGGAGGCGCTTATCAGAGATGCCCAGGCCGCCCGCGAGCACCTGAGCCGCGCCAATACCCGGCTGGTGATCAGCATTGCCAAGCGCTATCGCAACCAGGGCTTGCCTCTGCCCGATCTGATCCAGGAGGGCAACATCGGGCTGATGATCACGGTTGATAAGTTTGATTACCGTTTAGGCAACCGCTTCAGTACCTATGCCACCTGGTGGATACGCCAGTCGATTACCCGCGCCCTGGCCCAAAAGTCACGCACAATCCGGCTGCCGCTCCATCTTTCCGACCGGCTGCGCCGCATCACATCGGTCAACCAGATCATGGGACAGGAGCTTGGGCGCGAGCCATCAGACGAAGAGCTGGCGGCACGGCTTGACCTGGACCCAACAGAGGTCCGCAGCACCCTGGAGGCCGACCCGCAAACCATCGCCCTCGAAACGCCAATCGGGAATGGCAGCGAGTTCGGCGACTTGATCGAGGATGAAGAATCGCCCCATCCGGATGATACCTTGCACAAGATCATGTTGACGGATATCCTGGACCGCATCTTGAGCGAGCTCGTTCCACGTGAAGCGCAGATTCTCCGACTGCGGTTTGGGCTGGAGGGTGGCTCGCCCCAGACACTGGAGCAGATTGGCCAGGTACTGGGCCTCTCTCGTGAACGAATCAGGCAGCTCGAACGAAAAGCGCTCCAGCAGCTGCGGCAGCCTCACTTTGCACGCCGGCTGCGGGACCTTGTGGTCTAGCTGCCGGCCCTTTCATGCTGTTTCCCAGCTGCGCAGTTCTCTTCACCTTAAGCCAATAAGACAGAGCCGGTCAATCCGGCGCTCGGTTGCCAACCGGCAGAGACAGCCGACGCCTTTGCGGGTATCGGTAGTCATTTTGACTCTCGCGAAAGAACGATGGTTCTGCATGCTCTTCGAGCTTAAACAGGCTCTTTTACGCCTTAGCCACTTGCTTTTTGGTTCCTTTGTGCTATAATACTGCGTCATGCGCATGCTCCCAATGTGGTGCGCAGCACAGCAGGGCCGGCGCTAAAAAGGGGTTCTTCCGGACACATCATCCACCGGTAATACTGCCACTAACAGCACATCACCAGGCCAGTTCCGCGGCAGGCCAGAATAGATTGCGAGATAGTTGCAGGAAGGTCAATAGAACCCGAGGAAACGGTAATCGATGAGTTTGTATCGAGTGGAGGTAGTCGAAAATGGCAGTAATGATTCAAGCAGTTTCTGCATACGGTCCACGGGTGGAACGCACCCACACCGTGCAGACCAGGGAAGTCGCCGAGTACGTCGCAGCGCGAACATCACTCAACCGTGGCGAGATTGAGAATGTGCTTCGTGAGCTAAATGAAGCCATCGCTTTCTTCGCCAAGCAAGGCTCGGCCGTCAAGCTGGGAGGTGTAGGGATCTTCAGCCCAAGCATCAATCTGAAGGGTATTCTGGATGTCGGCTTCCGGCTGGACAGCAGCATTGATGCAGCACTGAACATCCCTGGCGCTTTCACGGGTTCCATTATCCGGCGAGAGAATGTCGGCAAGAGTGTTGAGGAGCTGAAGGCCATGTGGAACGAGGAGCACCCCGACGACCCCATTCCCTAAGATACGTTGGCGCTGAGGTGGAGCTCAGCGCCAACCCCGACGACCTATTGACAGGTGTCATATGGAGTGTAAAGGAAAAAAATCCTTACTGCAAACAGATCAAATCCTCATAGGAAACGGGTCAGATCCTTACTGGAAACGCTCCGATCCTCATAGGATCCCGAGCAAATCCTTATAGGAAATGCCGTGCCCCCTTATAGGAAATCGATCCTATCCTCACTGGAAACGAAGCAGCTCCTTATAGGAAAATGGGTCAGTCCGAACCCTTACGGGAAACAAACACAAACTGAATAGCAGGCGTGTAGACACCTCCGATGCCATGAAGACATCGGAGGTCTTCTTTTTCGCTCTCTTTGCGGAAGAATACCCCAGACTGCATCGGCGATAGTACAGTGGGTTGGAGGCAGAGAAACAGCAGAGCAAGGAGAGTTTTGCCGCTGCCGAGACGGAGGAGAACGGTGTGTATCGACTTCTCCGAGCGCTAAAAGAGCATTGCCGATTGATAGCGCCACCAGGGCATGGGCGCCGTGCATCATAATCGGCCGGAACAGGAACCTTTGAAGGAATGCCCCCCTACTCTTTGACCGCTCCGCTCCACCCGCATCCATCACAGACCTGCCATTTCTTCCCCCCTTCAGCTTCGATGCGGGTTGGGGTTTTACAGTATGGACATTGCCATGTGTTTCTCTTGGTCCTTTTCCTGCGCGGCTTTTCGAGTAGAGCACTTGCAATACTCGGGTTATCAACCGTTGGTTCAGGCTTCTTCACTTCATGGGGTAGGTTGTAATATCGGCACAAAACATCGAAAAGCCACTCGCGGTCGGGCTCGCCCGCTCCTGCGGCAATCTCGATCCGTTTGCTCCCGTCATCGATGGTAAGCCTGTTCCCGGTCTGGGACTCACGAAGCCTGAGGGTATTGAGCTGTGTGAGGCTCAAACTTGTCTTGACCCTCCTCTCAAACATCTTTTCCCAGTACTCCCTCTGAGACTTCGGGCTAAACGGATACGCAAGTGGAGCCACACCCGAATCATACAACATCTCGTATTTTGTAAGGATAAGAGCCTCGGGTACGGAGGGACGGAACATTCTATATAATGTCCATACTCCCATAATCCCTGACAATGCCCAAAGACCTAACCAGAGGACCCAACCAGGCCCCAGGGAGCCACCGCTGTCAGCGCGAAGAAACGCCACCAAGAATATCACAAAGAAACATAAGGACAACAAGATACTGAGGCCATGAAGCCAACGCTGCGCACCACCTGATTTGTACGGTATGACGATCTGCTGGTGGCCATCCTCAAAATCAACTCTGATATTCGAGCCTTCCGGAGGAAAAATCATCAGTCGAAGTCCCTTACATCAACGTCACGCAGCCGCTCAATGACCCGGCACTACTTCCGACAGCAAAGCTAGAAGCTAACATCTGAGTCATTGCACTACCGTCCTGGGGCAATTCTACTTCTGTTTATGCGACAGCGACACTTCCATACTGCCAAGAGCGAAAGCGGGTCCACGCGGGATAGAGGGGAAAAGCATTCAGAGGAAGACCCTATTGGAAGTCTTTTCACCGGTATCGCATGTAGAAGGCATGTAATACACCGCCAGACCGGTGCGTATTTGTACATAGTTAGAACTGGCAGCTGGGCCAAATTGACGTCCTAAGCTGACCCAAACCTGACATCACGACCTTGACGCTAATAGTCTAGTACTTTGCGGCGGAAATCTGTATCCAGTCGAGAAGTGCAACGCAAAGTACTTTATACAGTTGGGAAGATTGCCTTAATCT
>JAFGMS010000212.1 GCA_016927375.1 Anaerolineae bacterium | reverse complement strand
CACCGATGTTTGGGTAATGGGCAGCAGTGGTGCGACAGCCAAGGTTAAGACACTATGGAATAGCCAATATCTATATGTCTATGCAGTGGTAACAGATACCCTGTTGAGCAAGGAGAGCAGCAACGCCTGGGAACAAGACTCAATTGAGGTGTTCCTGGATCAGAACAACGAGAAGACCACCAGCTATCAGTCGGATGATGCCCAGTATCGGGTCAATTTCGACAACGAACAGAGCTTCAACGGTGCCGCAACCGCCGACTTGATCTCCAGCGCAACCAAGATCATACCCGGTGGCTATGTAGTCGAGCTCGCGATCAAGCTGGATGCAGTTCAACTATCAGATGGCGTCCGGATCGGATTTGACTTCCAGGTCAACAACGATGAAGATGGTGATGGCGTGCGCGACAGTGTTGCTATCTGGGAAGATCCAACCGGCCAGTCGTACCAGAACACCTCGAAGATCGGTATCCTCGAATTCTCGGCACAGTAGCATAGTTTACCCTCATCAGTGATGCTGGCAAGCCAGCATCACTGTGATTCTGAGAGAGAGCATGGATCGGCAAAAGGCTGCGAGTGCACCAACTGGCATTTCCAGGCACCCCAAACTCAGTGTTGGTGAATCCCGAGTTTCCCCTTGCGACCCAGAGGCTGTTGTGCTCGGTATGATTGAGCGGAAGTCAGGCAGGCAAACCAGTTGGCCAACATGGTATGACACAAAACAGAAGGTACATGGTTGCATAGAATAGGGGGCGCGTCCGGCTTCCTCTATTTGATGTTGCTTAGCTGTCACGATGTGATATCGAGTTCTCACTACAGATAGGTTGCCACGATCAACATAGAGAGAAAGGCCAGCTCATCCAGCTACTCGATCGTCCTTGTGCTGGTGTGCGGCAGTGCGGGGATCTACGCACCGGCCTGCGTTCTGGAAGCCTGCTTTATTTTTGCTATCACCCGTTATCGGTGTATGCCAGCAGATCGACAGCCAGGATAGCTATCGCTGTGTGATGCGCCAATGTCATTGGGACCCGATTGTACAGATAAAAGCGGGCTACATCTTCCGGCATAACAGCATGCATTACGCCTAGCAGCCGGTTGCCGGCCACCAGTGGGCATGCCATCGAGATACCTTGCACCTCAACGCATAGGTTGTTGCGTGGTTCGATATCCAGTGCGATCAGATCTGACTCTGCCAGCAGTTCAGCAGCTAATTCTCCGATCAGTCCGCTGCCCACCGCCAGGTTGTCGGGTGGAGTTATCTCATCCATGCCTGTGTAGGCCATACGGATCAGCTTCTTCTGCTTGTTGTCCAGTAAATGCACTGATGCCTGTAATGCATCGAAGTTTTCAACCATTGCGTTGGCCAGAACTCGAGATATAGCAGTTCTCGAAGGTTGATGAACCAGATCCTCGGCTATTGACTCCAGCGCAATCAACCCTTCATTGGTTTTTTTGGACAACAAGCTCATCGCATGAGAGATCTCGGTGAGTTGCGCTTGCATATCACGCTGCTTTTGCTCAATGCGCACAGAATCATCTTCAACCAGCACCGAAGTTAACGAGGCGGTGAAGATACCGGTGACAGTTAATCCTAACAGTACCAGTCCTACCGTCACCAGTCGGCCCGATGCTGTATTAGGATTGTATAGATCGGCGAAGCCACCCGTAACAATGGTGGTGAAGGTCCACCACAAGCTTTCTTGGAACTCCTGCAAAGATGTTTCCTGCGCGCCTTCCAGCGCCCCTATGGAAAGCGCACCAAAGACCAGTAGTACACCAGCGATCATGATGGTACGCTTGAGCAGGTTGAGTTGAAAAGTCTTTGTTAACTTATCCAGACCTCGGAAGGCGAACAACAGCAGACGAAATGCTCGGCTGAGACGTAGCAGACGCAGAGCTGAAACAATGTGTGTAGCTCGCGAGAAGCGCATAAAGCGTGTCAGCCGCACCAGCCGTCCCACGCGTAAGAACGAGTAAAAGGGAATAGATGCCACGAGATCGATCCAGTAGCGGCGCCAGTACCAACCCTTGTCCTGGGCCAGGTTGACACGTAACATGAAGTCGGCAATCAGAAATATACATATGACTGTGTCGATAGTGTACAGTGTAGTAATGACCTGTTCCGGTAAGTTAAACAGCAATTCGACAAAGGTAAAGCCGACCACAATCAGGATGGAAATCAGGACTGACGCGTCAAGCAGGTTGACACGGACCGTACTGCCTAGCAGGTTTGCCAATCGATCTCGCAGGTTATGCTCGAGCAGGACTTCATCCACCTCGCGCAGCCGCCGATCGAGGTTCTCCCATTCGAAGGATAGCCGCTCAATTGTTGCTTGTTTCCGGCTGGTCTCCAGAGGGCGGCCTTTCTCGACATAAAGCTGGAAGTGATAGTTGGCTTCGTGCAGCTGTTTTTCCACCTCTGTCATCTCGCGCAGCAGGTTTTGGTGCATCTGTTCCAAGATTGTGTCAGAGCAGTCCATCAGACGCCACTGGCTGGCTTGTCGTGCGATTTCGGCCACTTCGATCCGCTGATTGCTGAGTTGTTGGACTTGCTGGCGTTTGGTAAGGCTCATAGTTTTTTTGACACTGTTCGATTGTAGTTGCTACGGAGCTGACATGGCAGCCAAGAGAAGGTTAGTAGTCTCGTCAAAATAACATTCTGTACTTAATCTGTCCTATACTTGGGCAAAAATCTGATAGCTTATTTTGACGAGATGCCTTATTTGAATAACATAGACTTTCGAGTTGATGCCGTTTTGCACTACTGCTGTTGTTTTAGTCTTCTGGCACGCAAGATGTGTATCGATAAAAAGAATGACGAGCAAACAGGTGACACAAAGGGAGCTTCGCAAAATCCTCCCAGAGGTTAGCGGCCAAAAACCTCCAAGGGGCCAACCACACTCAACCTCCGGGAGGGTGAGGTGAGCACCATGTCAACAAACGCCTCCAACAGGATGCCGGCATTTCTGCCCCATCCCGAAAGGGCTATGACACTGTTTTGCGCACCTTGACAATTGAACCAGAAACGGCCAGATTAGCAGATAAACCCTCTTGAACAAGGATACCAGCTATGTCGAGCCGTTTGAGGAATATTGTACTTGAAGAGATGTGGATAGTGCCAGTGCTCTGTGTCATAGTCGTGGTAGGGGTAGGATTGGGCTACTTCAAGGGGGCAATGTTGGGTAGAGGAAGAAACCTGGTTAGTGTCATCCCGGTCTACAGCCAAACGGCATGTCCGGCCTGTGGTAGCACAACCAGGTGCAAGCGTGGGTACTACATTCACCCACAAGACATCAATCTGGAGCAACCGACAGTGTTGCAAGTCTATCGGGAGGTACGCGAATGTTGCAACAAGGGTTGAGGATGGGATGCCGCCGGGACGTGTCCCGCAGCGAATGTGGCGCGATTTCCATGTACGGGTAGCCAAATCGACGGTATTTGAGTGGGTACAAGCCGAAGCGGAGCACCAGTTATGAGTCTTACATGTCATCCAGGCGATGATGAAGCATCCCCATAAGGCCTTGATAACCCATCGACGAGGGTTACCAAAGGAAAAGGCAGCGTAGAAGACGCCGCAAAAGGAACTATGGGATCATCGGTACCTGTTGTTAAAAGCCTGTCACACGTTGAGTGACGAGCAGTGCCGGCAGTTAAAAGCCATCCTGAAGGCTCACCAAGGAACGATGCTGCCCAAAGCCTATGTCTGCAAAGAGGCTATCCTGGCACTGTTCCGTAAAAGCCAGGATAAAAAGGAGGTGCGTCGACGCAATACCTTCGCCAAAATCTGGAAACCGAAAAGAACTGCAGACGAACAAGGATTATGAGCTCAAACCTGAAGCAAGGAATTAAAATGCCATCCGCAAAACCTGCACCCAATTTTAATTCATAGTAGTTGTTGCTGTTATTCCCCCACAAGCGGGAATCCACTTGCGCCTCTGTGGTTTCCTGCTTTCTCAGGGATGACACGATTGGCGACGGTATTGTTACCCCAATTCCCCTTTTCAAAAATGTTACTTCTCAAATGTTTGCTCGTGCGCACAAAAAAGGAAATTCCTATAAGATCAAGTTGACGAATTTATACGTAAATCTAGGAGGATGGAAGGGAGATGTAAGGAGGATGCTCGGACGACGCTTGGACGCCTCCCTGGATAGCACATAGTCAGAGTTTGTATGGGGTGCATTTCAAGTTTTCTTGGGCAACCAGAATGGGCAGGAGAGGCTTCTTGTGCTTCAAAACGAAGGAGCGACGAAGGAGCGACGGATCTGGAACGAAGAGCGCCTCTTTGAGCATAGCAACATCGAGAGGTTACTAAAGTTGACATTGTCAAACTACTCAGCTATGGGGCGTCACTTGCGAACAGTTGTGGGTGCTGGGCGATTAAACATCAAATCGCTTGGGTGATGAGTTTTAGTTGACAGTTCACAGCTAAAAGCTAACCGCCAATAGCTGAAAGCTGAAAGCTGAAAACTGACCGCTGAGGGCTGATAGCTGAGTAGTTACGGTGAATCGTATAATAGTGAAAGGCTTTTCTGATGCATCGAGCCGGATGTATGCGGCATCGGCAGTAACGGGCGGCGCCATGCCCAACACGACCATCAATCCTGGAGGTGTTGATGGCACCCAAGCGCTGTTTGCAAGGATGTATGGGGCTTATCCGGATCATGCCACGCGCACATCAGATTGTGCTTGTAGTACTGCTCATTGGTCTTGCGTACATGTGCTTGCCCATTAGTTGGGTTCGTAATGTCATAGCCTACGCCCAGATCTGGGCCGAACTACCAGAGGTAAAAGCACGGTGGAAAGCTCAGGCTGTTTCCGATTATGAAGTAGCTGTCTCTGTAATGCATCCACAGTGTCTTAGCTATGACGCAGTCTTAGATGTACGAGGTGGCAAAGCATACACAGTAACGGTGACAAGATATCCATTCCCTGGCTCTGAGGGTGAGACCGAGGTGGTTACTCCTGGCAGCAAGGCAGAGGAGTGCCTGAGAAAGTGTGGATACAAACTCATTCCGGAGATGTTCGATGAGGTAGAGCATGCAGTTAAAGAATACGATCCCCGTTTCACCTATTTGCGGGTCAGTTTCGATCCGGAATATGGGTTCGTTACTTCCTACGATCAGGATTGCTTCTTCTCTTCTCGCATGTCAGGCTGTGGGTCGCATTATTCATATCATGATTTTCAGCCTCGCGACTGATGTTGCTCCCTGACCCCCGCAGGGGGTATGCCGGGCTGCAAGACAATCAGCAATCGGAAATCGTCAATAACTTGCTTGCCATGCTGTGCTATAATGCGAGCATGATCCGGGATGCAATTCTTGATTACATCAACCACACCGAAGACCTGACCTATCTTGCGGATGTGTTTGCACACAATGACACTACGCAGCTGGTAGATGGCATTGTCGATCTTCTCGATAATAGAGACAACGATATGGTTGGGCAGGTGTGTCTATTCATCCGCGACCTGATCCTCGTCGCGCCGCAGCATGGGCTTGGGCTGGACTTCTGCGACGCATTCAGCACATCGGCCATCGTGCCCGCTCTCGAAAAGCTGGTGCTTGCCGACAACCACTTCACGCGCAAACACGCCATCTACACACTCGGTAAGACATGCAGCATTGGAAGTGTGCCTGCTCTTCAACACGCTTTCGAGGAGCTGCGCGACCGCGACCCGATCATCTTGCCCGGCCTCGTCTTCGAGCTTCGGTGGCTGGGGCTCGATGCACAGGAGACGCTGTTGCTCATCGAGGATATGATCACGAGCCCCCAATTCGCAACACGCTGGGCAGCGCTGGCAATCGTGGAGAGCTACTCCGAGGCCGGGGATTTGGATGGGGGGGAATTCTATGGGCGGTGCTTCGAGCGGCTGCGTTATGATGATCATCCCCTGGTACAGGCCGAAGCCGAATACCGGTACCAGCAGTGGCAGCTGGCACAGCGGCCCTCAAGCCTCACAGAGATTGAGCATCAGCAGCAGAAAACAGATCTCAAAAGCCACCAGCCCGCCATTCTGTTCTGGGATGTCTCGATCCGGCACAGCAACCACCTGTATGCCCATCACATTGCCGACTATTCGATTGCAGACCTGGAGCAGTTCATTGCGGATATGACTCGCGCCAAACCGGACAGGCCGGCCGGGTGAGTCCGTAAACATGCAAGCCTGCAAGTGCACAAACATGTCTGTGGGGGATCTGAGCGGTCCGCTTATCCTGGAGGCAGGCTGAGGCTCATGTGCACTGTAGTTTCGCCTTTTTTGGATGTGCCCATAGATTCATCGCAGAGAGCGCCGAGCCCGCAGAGTTTTTCCTTGATTTTCTCCGCGAAACGACCTTCTGTCGTCGATCTCTGCGCTCTCCGTGGCGAGAAATAGACTGATCGCGAAAAAAGGCGAAAGTCGGAATGGTTCACTACGTTGTGACAGAAGGTGAGATATTTGCGGTCAGTGAGAAGGCTGGAATTCACTTCCACACTCATTGGCAACAGCGAAGTAACGGACACTGTTTCACAAGCAAGGTCACTTGTTGATAAAGCTGAGGATTCACCCTTGGAGCGTTTATTGTATGGATTCGCCAGCGTCCAGCAGCGTAATCAACCCCAGCGAGCCCATATTGGCAAACAGCAGCGGTGCCAGGATCGGGGCGCCGCGGATGAAGCGCTCGATTACCACCGTGTTCAGGCTCAGGTTATCGTTGATGTGCAGGACGGCCCCTATAACGCCTGCCAGGCACAGCAGCAGCATAGTCGCGGTGTAAGTCATCAGGTCGATGCGAGTAGGGGCGTCAAGCATGGCCAGCGCGATCGCTGCCACTGTGCCGAAGATTCCTGCCGCCGTTGGCACCCACAGCCAGGGATTGACGAACCCGGTGCGAGCATGATCGAGCACGCTGCTGATCAAGGTCGCCAGGATGCCCAGACCGACGATGAAAAAATAGGCGCGGGTCTTGCTGTAGGGCAGTGGCAGCCGCCGGCCTCCAGGCAGGATCAGCGTGCCGCTGCCGGGCGGCTCCTCGACCCAGGCTGCGCTAATTCCCAGCCAGCCTATCAGCGCAAATGTAAGCGGGCATAGAATTGGCGGTGCCCATACGATCATGCTGAGCGAGGCTTTCTGTGCTGCCGGAGCAAAGGGCAGGATCGCCCGGATGAGATGGAAATACGTTCCCAGCAGTCCCACTGCAGCGCTGGCCAGGAAGACCAGCGTAGCGAGTGACGTTGCCAGAGGGCGACGCTTGAGGGCAATGAGCCCGGCCAAAAGCAGGAGCGCCCCGGCGATTGGGCCAAAGATGATCGGTATCCATTCATAGGGACGAATCGTTCCGCTGATGGCATGTGCCAGGTAGGTGTCAACACCGAGAAAGATCTCGTTGATGGCCATCATCAGCAGCATCAGCTGATCGCGGGTGAGCGGCAGACGGATACGCCGGACGGCCGGAAAAACCGTCGCCAGGTGGTACATGTCTACTTCGCTGCCTCGGCTTCAGCTTCATCGAGCATCTGCTCAGCTATCTCGTGCATCTCGGTCAGGTCGCTGAGCATCTCGTAGACGCCATGCCACTGGGTATAGTCCGGTCCTTGCATCCACATACCGAACTTGGCTGTCCGTCCCCAGTGATGCCAGTGCTCGAAGTGTACGAAATCGAAGGACTGATCGAAGGGGGGATCGGTGAGCAGCCCGGCTTCGCTGAGCGAGCCTTTGATATCGTTGCTTTGCGCTACCAGCGCATTGATGGCCTCGGTGCCTTTGTCGGCATCGGCATAGAACGTATCGATGAAAGTTTGGTTGTGGCACGTCTGGCAAACACCCTGCATTTGTGCCAGGTTGTCTTCCCAATCATTGCGGCGCGTGCTGGTCGGCGCAAAGAGATACCACGTCAAACGGTCGCCTACGTCATGTGTGGTGCTGGCGGTGCCAAAGCCGCTGAAGTGGCAGGTGGCGCAGGTCGGAGCAGGGAAGTCATTGACCGTCAATGTTCCGGCATCGGCTTCCCAGTTCCAGCTCTCGCCGCTCGTGGCATAGGCAATGCCATGCGGTGATTCCTGGTAGATCTCCCACTGCGGGTGATCGGGGCCGATGTGGCAGGCGTTGCAGGTTTCCGGCTTTCGGGCCTGTTCCAGAGTAAACTCGTGACGCAGATGACATTTCTGGCACTGGCCTGCCGATCCATCCCCCTGCGGCTTGCCGATGTTGTGGCAGCTTTCGCAAGCGAAGCGGGTGATAGCCAGCCCTTCGATGTCGTATAAGGCGTTGCGGGTCTGTTCCGGCCCGAATTCTACTTCAGAGATGGTCTGGTACATTGCCAGGTGTTGCTCGTCCAATACATCGGTGCCTGTCATGGCAACATAGGCTGGGAGAGCATGGCGGCTCTGGTAGAATTGAGTTACTTCTTGTGTGTGGCATATCTCGCACCGGGCCGGGGTCGGCGAGTTGAGCACGTAGGTATCTTCATGCGACACCGCGCCTGGGTAATCTTGCTCGACTTCATGGCAGTTGCGGCAGGTGACTTCGGCTGCGGCCATGGTGCTGCGGCTATACTGCTCGACGATCCCCGGCGTGGTCTCTCGATGACAGGTCACGCAGGTATCGGTGCTGTTGGCAAGTGCATCGACCTGCTCCATGGAATGCGTGAGCCTGGATTGGACAACGGCCTCGATGACCAAGACGAAACCCAGTACAACGATGACAACCACCAGCCCGATGATCAACACGCGCAGCATGCGCAGCAAGTTGGGATGTTCGGTTTGTGCCATATGCTTGCTCTCTGGAATGTTATGGACCACGACCACCAAGGCAGATATGCTCATTATAGCATAGATGGAGCATGTAGAAACGAGTTGCCTTACAGAGGATAGTATGGTGGCTCATCGATGTCAACTGGGGCTCACGACTATGTTTGATGGTAACTACTCAGCTGTCAGTGATTGGCTTTTAGCTGTTAGCTTTTGACTGTAAACTAAAACTCATCACCCAAGCGATTTGATGTTTAATCGCCCATCACCCATAACTGTCACATCACGCCACCATAGCTAAGTAGTTTGACAATGTCAAGTTTCATGGTAAACGCGGGAACACCCAAAAGAAACCGGGTTTTTGCTTCTGCAAGAACGGCAAGTGTTGATACCGATTTCGCTATCAAAACGGCCTATTCAACAAGCAAAAACCCGGTTTCTCGTCTTAGAAGCACCAAGTTGACATTGTCAAAGTAGTTACCTGTGCTTTTTCTCTACGCCGGCACCTGTGTTACACTGAGAGCATCTTTTCTGCATTATCAGGAGGATGGGGTTATGAAAATTGAGTGGCAGCTATTCCGCTTTCCCTTTGACGATCCAAAATGGCAAGGCAAGGCCTTGATCGGCGGCCTGTTGGGCATTGGCAGTATGTTTCTCTTTCCGATTTCCCTCGTGCTGGCTCTACCGCTGGCCGGTTACAGCCTCCGGCTGATGCGGCAGGTCATACAAGGCAGCGAGCCCGCGCTGCCGGAATGGGATGACTGGGGCGAGCTGTTCACCGACGGGATCAAAGCCTGGGTGGTCGGGTTCGTCTATTCTCTGCCGATGTTAGTTATGACATGTTGTTTTTACGGCTCTTTTTTGCTCATGATCCCGCTCATAGCCGCCGCTGAAGACAGCCAGGTGATGGTGTTGGCACTTACCGGTGGCATGGTTCTCTTTTACGTCCTTTTCTTTGTGCTCATAGCCGTGATGATGGCGGTTATGCTCCCTACTTTCTATTTTGCAACTGTAGCCCTGACCCGGCTGGCTGCCACCGGCTCGCTCAACAGCGCCTTCCAGTTTGGCGAAGTGGTACAGTTGGGACGCAAGGGCTTTTCTAATTACTTGCTGGCTTGTATTGGTCTGTATGGTATCGTTGGCATTCTCTCGGTTGCCATGATGGCCATAACATACTCGATTGTTCTTTCCTGTCTTTATCCGGTGCTGATGGGCGGGTTGATGTTCTACGGCGCGGTATTGGGTGGAGCCGTATTCGGAAAGGCATATTTCCATACCATTCCAACGGCTGCATCAGGCAAAGACAGCCCCACACCCGCCCCGGCCTCAACTGCACCACTAAAGGAAAAGACCGAGACAGTCGAGAAGCCCAAGAAGCCTCGTTCCTCGTCGACCCGTAAGAAGAAAACGGAAAAGGATGATGAATGACCCCTGACCTGCGATCTTACTTCGATGCTCAGGTGGAGAGCATGGTCACACTGCTCAGCGATCTCATCGCGCTCGAATCGCCAACCAATGACAAAGAAGCCGTCGACCGGATGGGGGAGCGCATCACCGAGGAACTCGCTCTCCTGGGGGCCAAACTGACCATCCACCCGCGCACCGAAGTCGGTGATATCATCGAAGCGCGCTGGGACACGCGTATAAGTGGAAAATCCGCCGCGCCCATGCTGATGGTTTGCCATATGGACACCGTCCACCCGCTGGGCGAGATCAAAAAAAACCCGGTGAGGCGCGAGGGCGATCACCTGCATGGTCCGGGCTCGTATGACATGAAAGGCAGCATCGTTGCCTTGCTGACGACCGTCCGCGGCCTGCTTAGCCAGGGTCTCTTCCCCGCCCGCCCGGTGATCGCCCTGATGACCTCCGACGAGGAAACCGGCAGCAGCCACTCCCGCGACCTGATCAAGAACCGTGCCCAGGGCGCCGCGCTGGCGATGATCATGGAGCCCGCTCTGCCGGATGGAGCGGTTAAGACATGGCGCAAGAGCACCGGCGAGTTCACCATTCGCACCTTTGGCGTGGCAGCACATGCCGGCGGCGCCCACGAGCTTGGAGTCAACGCCATCGAGGAGATGGCCCACCAGATACTGGCGCTGCAGAAGCTGACCGACTATGAGACCGGCAGCACCATCAGCGCGGGCATTGTGAGCGGCGGCACGGCCCGTAACACCGTTCCTGACCAATGCGAGGCTTTGATTGACGCACGGGCCTTGACATTCGCTGAGATCGAGCGGATGACTAACCAGATCAAGGCCCTCAAGCCCGTGCTGCCTGGAGCACGCGTGGAGATCACCGGGGAGTTTGACCGCCCGCCTATGGAACGCAACGCGCAGATGATCCAGACCTTCATGCAAGCCCGGGAGATCGCTGCCCGTTATGGCATTGAGCTGAAAGAGGCCGGGTCGGGTGGCGCATCGGACGGCAACTATACAGCAGCAATCGGCACCCCCACGCTCGATGGGCTTGGGCCGTCAGGCGACGGCGCCCATTCTGAGCACGAGCACATTGTCATCGATTCGCTGGCAACCAGCGCCACGCTCATCGCGGCCTTGCTGGCCAATTGGCCGGGGGAATAAAGAGCAACCAATATCGGCAAGCTGGTTGATCTTTGGCTACAGACATGCAAAACACCTGTGTAGCATAAGAAAACCAATAGTAGAGAATTGAGACAAGCTCATGACCAAACGCAATGCCCGATGGGCCTTGGAAAAGAAAGCACGCCGGCGCTCAACCAGCTTTCCGATTGCCACCATTGCCTATTATGGGCCCACTGATCAATTCGCCTCTAAAGTAGCAGTCGGGATTGTCGATGAGAAAAACGCGATCATAGCCCTCGAACGCTGGTTTGCAGCTGAACAGGATGTGCGTTTGGATGAGGGCATCTGCGAGCAAATCCTCGCGTTCATCGAACAGCACAACGTTTATCGTGTCGGAATGACCGATCGGATTATCGGCTGCCCACACGAAGAAGGGATCGATTATCCTGAAGGCGAGAGCTGCCCGCAGTGTCCTTTCTGGAAAGGGCGAGACCGGTGGACGGGACAGCATGTCAATTGATGGCAGCTTGTAAAGCTTTGTGAAACAGAAATAGGAGACTTTCGGCTCCTAAGGAACTGTGAAAAAACAACTTGACATTTT
>JAFGMS010000211.1 GCA_016927375.1 Anaerolineae bacterium | reverse complement strand
AGCCGAGAGTAGATCTCTCATTGCGATAGCTTTGTTTGTGAAATTTTTCCGTAGCGTATATTTTCCCGGAAAAAACCCTGGGAGGCGATTGTGGCGTATGGATTCCCGCTTTCGCGGGAATGACAGGAGTGATGAAGATGTGCTCAGTTGATGCTTGAGAGTGAAACAGGTACATACAGGGCTTTTAACTCGTTGCTTGGCACTCGTTACTCAGTACTGTTTTCAAAGGAGGAGCAATGGAATCGTCGAAATCGAACGAGTATGCTGACCAGAGCCATGCACTTGGCTATCTTATCAGTGCGGGCCAGATTCCCCACCGTGCGGAGGGTGAAGCGGTTGTTCTGGAATTGTTGCCGCCTGATTTTAAGTGCGTCCTGGATCTGGGCACAGGCGATGTGCGGCTGCTTGCACTGGTGAAGGCGGCTTTGCCGCACGTGCAAGGTGTCGACCTTGACTTCTCGCCAACGATGCTGGCTGCCGCTCGTGAGCGGTTTGTTGATGACCAGACTGTCACGGTTCTTGAGCATAATCTGAATGATCCATTGCCACGCCTTCACCCGTTTGATGCCGTCATCTCCAGTTTTGCCATTCACCATGTTAGTGACAAGCGTAAGTTCGAGCTTTATGAGGAGATCTTTGGGCTCCTGGTTCCTGGAGGCCTATTCTGCAATCTGGAGCACGTGTCGTCGCCCACACCTGCCCTTCTACCATGCCATGGGTGTGACGCTAGCTGAGGAGGATCCCTCCAATGTGTGTACCAGCGTTGAAGTGCAGCTTGGCTGGCTCCGACAGATAGGCTTTCAGGAGGTGGACTGCTTCTGGAAGTGGCGTGAGTTAGCCCTCTTGGCGGGCATGAGGCCGGGTGATGATAGGGGCAGCTTGAAGCGGGATAGAAGCAAATCGAGTGGCACACATTAGTGTTTTAGCTAAGGAGTGAGATGACCATGTCGTGGGAAACATTCAAACAAGCAGCTGCTTTGCAGGAGCCCCAAGAGGTGCCGGTTGGTCTGATCGTCGACAGCCCATGGCTGCCTGGGCACGCCGGAATAGATACACGAGATTACTTTCTGCTCCCCGATCGATGGTTTGAGATCAACAAGGGGCTCCTGTCTCGTTTTCCTGACGCAGTCTGGGTTCCCGGCTTCTGGGTCGAGTATGGGATGGCAGCTGAGCCGTCCGGCTTTGGCGTCCGAATGCATTTTCATGATAACCGCCCGCCTTCTGTCGCGCCGGTTGTCACTGACCTCGATTTCTGGGCTGATGTAAAGCCGGCCAACCCTCACGAGGATGGGCTGATGCCGCTGGTCTTGCGTCTGTACGCGCTGGCCGAGGAGCGCCTGCAAGCGGAAGGTCTAGGCATTCGCATGGTCTGTGCGCGGGGCCCCATGACGATTGCATCGTGGCTGATGGGAGTCATGCCCTTGATGGAGGGGGTTGCGACCAACCCGCAGGCAGTATCACGGGTCCTGGAGGCTGTGACGACAACCATCATTGGCTGGCTGCATGCGCAGCTCGATACATTGCGCAGCCCGGAAGGCATCATGCTTCTGGACGACCTGGTCGGCATGGTTTCTAAGCGGCACTACGAGAATCTCGTGCATCCGCACCTGCGCCGTATCTTCGATGAGTTCGATGGGTTGCTCCGTGTCTATCACAATGATACGCCCTGCCGTCACCTGCTGGCTGGTCTGACCGAAGCGAACTTCGATGTGTTCAATTTCAGCCACGAGGTCGATATTGCCGAGGTCAAGGCCATCATGGGGCATCGTGTTGCGCTGATGGGTAATGTGCCGCCGCTTGATGTCGGGGTTCGGGGTACCGCAGACGATGTCGCACAGTGGGCGCATAGCTGTCTTGAAAAGGCGGCACCAGGCGGGGGGATGATCCTCTCGTTCGGTGGCGGAGTCTCGCCGGGGACGCCTGCGGAGAACATCGATGCACTCATCAAGGCCGCACATGATTGGTCTGCCCAGTGCTAGCGGTCAGCCCTGATTGTTCATCCGCAAACTATGGCTCGTAAAGGTGCGCACACGACCTGCTAAGAAACCGGTTTTTCCCCTCTGGCTCATATTTCGTGAACCAAGGCAACGCGTTGGTGCTTTCTCTCTGCCGCTCAATGAGCCCAGCCGTGGCGCGGTGAAAGTCGCATGTCTGATTCTGAGAGGGGTTGGGGCAGTAATGTCCTCCGGACCACCCGACTACTCACAGCCCTCGAAATTCTTGAGCATCACAGTGTCCAATTTCCCAGACAGATAGCGTGTATTCCAAATCTGGGCAAGCTTCCGCCCTCCCTTGGCCGTCCAGAGTCTGTCCATCCTCTATGGGTATCCCTTTCCTTCCAGAATTCAGGTTGTGGCCCGAAGCTGGAATGTATCCAGACTGCTATCCAATAAACGATTCATAAAGGATCGGTATTGTATCATGTATAACTGTGCGAGGAGTATGGATGGGTAAAGGCGGGATACGCTCCAAAATGGGCCAAAAGTAGTAGAAGAAACGTGTCACCAGACGCCACTATGCAAAATCCTACGCATACAATTGACCTTTTGTCTTGATTTGAGCAGTACCAGTTGGTTGCTAAAAGTCCAAGCTGGTACTGCTCAAATCGATAATCTATAGCACAAAACCCGGTAGACAATTGGATTGTTTAGCAAAGTGTAAACCTCTTTGTGGACCAATCCCACAAACGATTAACAAACGCTTGGTTTGTATCATCATGTTCATCGTATAAGCTGAGGGATCGCGTTCGTGGGCCAGCGCCGAGCATTGAGCCCAGGCGTGTCCGGTATGTTCCGGAAGGGTCCATATCGCGGACGAAAGGAGGTGGATGCGCGGGGTCGGCTGCGTCCCCCTGAGCTATTTCACATGTTGTTCAACAATCATTTCGATCTCAATACTACCGAAAGGACTACGATATGAAACGCATGACACGTAAGGCTCGAGTATTCGTTGGCGTGCTGTTTGTGTTAACTTTGTTCATAACCTTGTTCGCAGCGTACCCCCGAGCGAAGGCGGCTACTATCGGTGTTGGGTATGTCTCCGGAGGAGCGTGGCTTGACTCTAACGAGGCTAACCCTTTCATAGTAGTCTCTTGCCCATCTGGCCAACTCCTCCTGGGCGGGGGCTGGTCTTCAAGCAGCACGGACATGTACGTCTGGCGAAGCATGCAGTTGGGCACCAGCAACAGCTGGATGATCGGTGCGACGAATAAGTCCAGCACCCGTCAATATGTGAGTGTTTGGGCAGCCTGCGCCAGCGGCAGCATCGGCAGCGCCAGCGCTCGATCCATTTCTAAGACTGTCACCGTTAGCGGCCATAACACGGGTTGCGCTACACTCCTGTGCACTTCACCCCGCTCCATCGCGTCAGGTGGTGGTTTTAACTCAAGCTCGTACGATCCGTCCGTGCTCAGTCTCACTACGACCCGCCCGACCAATGATGGAGACGGCGAGTGGAAATCGTGTTTCTATAATCCCACAACCACCAACAAAACATTCACTGCATATGCTGTCTGTACCAATCTTCTGAGCGGTGGAAACTACAGGGTTGTACTCGGGAGCGGAGCCAGTATTCCTGGTGGTGGTAATACGGGATACGACTACGCATACTGTAATTCGGACGAAAAAGCCATTAGCGGCGGGTTTGAGACCTGGCTAAGCGACTCTCGCTTCGAGCCAGATAACTGGCCAACAGTGCGGCTATTCTACAACTTTCTAAAAGGCGCGTATAGTCAATGGAGAGTGAGTGCCTACTACGCCGGGTCGGGCCCCGCTCAGCTGCAGCTGACTTCCTGGGCGAAGTGCTTTAAACCCTAGTGAGCCTGGTGATGAAGTGGATTCCAGCCGCCCCGGTCTGGGTGCATTCCCATTTTGTGACATCCCGTATAAAGCAGTGTCAAACCTCGCAAGTTTGGTGAGATATTT
>JAFGMS010000016.1 GCA_016927375.1 Anaerolineae bacterium | reverse complement strand
TATTGAAGGCGCAGGCGTTAGCCCGGCATCGTAACTGCGACGAAGATAAGCTTCTCGATAGGCGCCCCTCAACATCTACATATGCCCTGTTGGGGCCATAAGCTGCATCGTGGCAGGTGAGTCAGTCTTTCACTGCTGCAATGAACTCTCCCATCGCTGCGAAGTATTCCTCAGCATAGTACAGTAAATCATTGTGGCCCGCACCGCGGACGCGTTTGATAGTTTTCAGTTTTGCCGGAGAGGCGTCGTAGAGGGCCTGGCCTTCCTCGACCGGGATCAGGGTGTCACTCTCCCCGTGAATGATGAGCAGCGGGAGAGAAATCGAGCACATCTTGCCGATGTTGTTGATGGGGTCGTTGATATCCGCGTCGCCCATGATCGGCAGCCCCAGGCGGGCCAGCAGCGGTACGACGTATGCAAAGCCGCTCTCGATGATCAGCCCGCGTAGATCGCCGGGATGCCGGCTCGCCAGGTGGATGGCACAGGCGCTGCCCAGGGATCGTCCCATCACGACAACCGGGCTGTCTGCCAGCACGGCAGCGGCGAGGATACCCGGCAGCGCTTTGTGGACGGCCTCCGTATCGGAAAGCAGCGTACTGACAAGCGGCTTGCCGGTGCTCCAACCATAACCCCGGTAATCGACAATCATCAGGGACGCGCCGGCGTGATGATACAGCGGCGCAATGTCTTCGTAATCGGGCGCGATCTCGGCGTTGCCGTGGAAGAACAGGATGATCGGTGCGCCGGGTTCATGGGCGTACAGCCGATAGCCGAGCACCATATCATCATCGACCGGGATAGTGCCATCGATGGCGTTGTCAAGGCGGCTGGTGCCGGGCTGGGCGGGACGAGGATGAAAAAGGAAAGACAGGATAAGCGGGTTGTCGAGAATGACGTTCTCCATGGTGACCTCACATAAGGTTTCTGATGTCGTACGGATGGAATACCTCTGGGATGATTATCTTTGTCCCAGGGGCGATGTCTTCGAGCAGCCGGGCGAATTCATCGATATCGAAGCGCCGTAAGGGTGGAATGGTCCAGGCTGGTGGCAGCAGCGACGGTCGAACCGGTTTGGAAAGCGGCCGGAACATATCGTCCCAATGATAGGGCACGATGATCCTGGGGCAGATGCGCTCTATCAAGGATTGGTAGTAGCGTTTCTCTTGCGTCAATATGGTAGTCCCGACAAAAAGAACGTCGGCTGGGGTGTTGTCTGCCGGGGGCTCGCCGCTGCCAACCAGTATGCGGACGCCGCCGGTCTCTATCAGGAAGGAGAAACACTGGTCCATGCGGTAGTCGAAGGCCCTCAGGGGTATCTTCAAATCATTGGATATGGGACCGTTGATGAACTTATCGACCGCCGTGTCTCCATGCTGGGAGGGGAGGACTTCGATGCGGAATGTGCCCAGGTCCACCTGGTCACCGGCATTGATCCGGCGAACCCGCTCTTGTGGAACACCCGATGAGATCGCAATCTTGCAGGTGTTGGCCGAACCAAGGACCGTCGCCCCGGTATGATTGGCGACGGTGGGTACGTCCATCATGTGATCGAAGTGGGAGTGGGTGACCAAGATGGCATCGCAGCGCGGGACGTTCTCGGTAATCAGAGTGCGGTCAGGGTACACAGACCCGATCAACATTTTCCAGACGGGAAAGCGCGTGAAATAGGGATCGATGATGAGGATCTGATCTTCCACGCACAGCTCAACGCCGGCAACGCCGAGCCAGCGGCACCAGATGGTCATGCAATCACCTCCTAGGAAGACAGCAATGAGTGATGAGCAATGCGCAGGGCAGGTGTGAGCCTTTTCCCGTCCCCCCCAGCTTGACATTGAATCCTGACCATCGTACTGTTGACTTTGCTGGCAGGGTTCCTGCTATCATAGATCATTATTGCTGGGAAGCAACTATTATAGGCCCATAAGAGTACATTGGAGAGAGTGGAATGGGTGATAAGTCTGTAAAGGATGTGAGGCGAAATAACCGGGCAGATAATGGGCAAGGCGATGATGTCAAGCTGCCGGACCTTTCATCTGAGCCAGCTTATGATGTTCAAGATACGCCTATTGCCTCACCCACACTTGAGGAATTTTCCCCAGCCATTCAAGTATATCGGGCTGAAACCCAACCCGGCCTTGAGGGAATGACCGAAGAACTCAGGTCGGCGGCAATCTTTGAGCGGCATATGTCACAGCGGCATCTGGTGCTCTTTCAGTCGATTGAGGAGCAACTCGACTATCATCCGCTGCCTTACTGTCCTTTACCAGAGGACACGCTGATACGGGACCCTGGTTGGCGCCTCATTCTGGAGATGCGGGTGGAGGTACGCTGGATGCGTTTGGGACTTGACTTGTATGACAGGGTGACGCTGGGCCGCGGGGAAAGCCGCGACGGGTATGTGATGGTTAATCTCAACCCTTATGGGGCGGGCATGATGGGCGTTTCGCGGAAGCACCTGGCGCTGCGTCCCGCCGAAAAGGGCGTGGTGCTGATCGATCTCAACAGCACCAATGGGACGGCCGTGAATGGTGAGTCCATCCCGCCCGAGGTGGAAATCTTGCTGCCGGATCGGTGTGACATCGTGCTCAGCAAGATGAAGCTGCTGCTCTATGTGGTAGGAAGGTTGGGATAGATAAAGACGTGAGATGCAAGATGTGAGGCGAGAGTGAAATTTGGCGTTTACGCTCCGAACTTGGGTCCATATGGTAATGCGCGGGCTTTGGCTGTACTGGCCCGTGAAGCTGAGGATGCCGGATGGGACGGTTTTTTCATCTGGGATCACATCGCCAGGACGTGGCCGGTTGGCATGGTTGACCCATGGGTTGCGCTGGCGGCGATTGCCGTGGCAACCAGCCGTGTGTGCATCGGTGTGCTGGTCACGCCGATCCCGCGGCGACGTCCCTGGAAGCTGGCCCGCGAGATCGTATCCCTGGATCATCTGTCTGGTGGGAGGTTGGTGTTCGGTGTGGGGTTGGGAAGCGGATACGGGACAGAGTGGGAGGGCTTAGGAGAAGAAACCGATCCCAAAGTGCGCGGCCGGATGCTCGATGAGGGATTGGCTGTGCTGGATGGCCTGTGGAAGGGAGAACCTTTCAGCTATACAGGCCAACACTATCATGTGAAGGACGCACATTTCCTACCCAGGCCAGTACAATCACCGCGCGTCCCTATCTGGGTAGCAGGTTATTGGCCAAACAGGGCTCCCATGCGCCGGGCTGCTTGCTGGGATGGTATGTTCCCTCTCTACGACCGGTATGGGGTAGGGAGGTTGGATGAGTTCATCGAATCGGTGGCTTTTGTGTTGGAACAGCGTGCACAACTCGATGCGAGTGGCCCTTTCGATGTTGTCTATCGGGGAATGTCGCAGCCCGGGACAGAAGGTGTAGAGCGTGCTGCACAGTTTGCGGAGGCGGGCGCGACGTGGTGGATCGAGCATCTTGTTCCGATGGTATTTGGGGTAGATGATTGGCAAGTCGACTGGCCGGTGGAGGCAATGCGCGAGCGCGTATTACAGGGACCACCGCGGCTGTAGCGCAGCAATCCCCGCATGGCGCAACTGTCTGCCTTGGGTTATCATCTTTTCCATGAGCGATGACTCCCGATCTAAACGACAACCGTTTGGCGAACGCGACGACGAGGAAAAGAAGCGTCCTTTCGGCTCGCGGTCCCGCCCAAAGCGGGCGTCTTCTCGCTGGGGACCGTATCCCGACGAAACGCCTGGCGAGCAATCTTCGGATAGATTGCCCCATTCGCCATACCAGCCTGGCCAGTCATCGGGGTTTTCCGCTTCTTCCAGCACAATCGATTCGCTGCTGGGCAGCGATGACGACCCATCGCACCTATCGTGGAACACGCTGCTCTCGGATGTGGATACATCCGCCGCGCCGTCCGGAGCTAAACATCGTGAAGCGAATGTGGAAGGTTGGGAATCGCCAACTCGAAGCGAGCGGGGCGGCGCATCATCGACACAATCCGGGCGTCCCGGTCGAGATTTGCATCTGCCTGATCGGTCGTTTCTCAAGCGCCGCCGTGAGTCTCAGGAAATTGCTGCCGCCTCTTACGTCGCCGATTTACCTGAAGAAGAGGAAGAGGAACAGACGCAGGTGGTCATTCGCTTCGGCATTGTCTTCCGCTCAATGGGAACCATTCTACTTGCGGCGGCAGTGGTTGCCACTTTGTTCACCTGGTGGACGCCCAGTGCCTTTTTACCACCCAAAATGGCCGATCAACTGGCTATAGCTCAGGCAACGCAGGCCAGCCAGCAAAGCGTCACACATACAGCTCCGGAGAGGACTATAGGCATCGTCAGTGGGCATCGGGGTATTTATCCTCCTACCGGACAGCTTGACCCTGGTGCGGTTTGCCCGGATGGGCTAACCGAGCAGCAGGTTAACGAGAATGTAGCAAAAAGGGTCGAAGTGCTGCTTGAGCGGGAAGGCTATCAGGTTGACCTGTTGGACGAGTTTGACGCCCGCTTGCGGGGTTACCAGGCCCTGGCATTGGTTTCTATCCACGCCGATTCGTGCGATTATATCAACGATCTGGCCACCGGGTTCAAGGTTGCCAGCTTTGCTTATTCCACTGCTCCGGATGCTGATGAACGATTGATGGCTTGCATGACTGAGCGCTATGCTGCAGCAACCGGTCTATCGCTGCATCCCAGTGTAACTGATGATATGACCAACTATCACAACTTCCAGGAAATCGCACCCAGCACACCCGGTGTGGTAATTGAGATTGGTTTCCTGTACCTGGATCGGATTTTGCTAACCGAGCGTGCAGACGCTGTTGCTTACGGTATTTTTGATGGAATATTGTGCTTTCTCCGTAATGAGCTGCCTGATGGCGAGGCTACCGATCTACCACTCGTTGAGGTTACTGCTACACCAGTGCCGTGACGGAGGAAAATCATGCCGGATGATAAAGAGATTGTTGTCTACTCGCGTACTTCGTTCTGCCCTTACATCGCCAAAGCGCACCGGGTCTTTGAGAAGCACAACGTGCCTTACCGCGAGATTATGATCGATCAAGATGAGGAAGCCGCCAGACGGGTTGAAACCTGGACGGGGTTTCGCTCTGTACCCACCATCATCATTGCCCGGACGGGTGAGGATGTGCCCTATGAGGAACCAGCATCTCTACCACCAGGTACAGGCCCTCGTGGCATTGATCGGGGCAGCATGATCACCGAGGCCTATGAGGATGATCTGGCTGCCTGGCTGAAGAAAAACGGGTTCATTGAGTAAGAGAACATGCAAATAAATATGCGGCTCATTCGTCCCGTTTCTGATCTTGGTTAAGCCCTCTCAGAAGGCTTACAAGCGCCTCAGGTGGTCTGAGTTCCAGTTTTTTTTCGATGATTTCATAAGGGAAGATCGTAAACGCATCTTCGTGATACCAGTATAGATATGGGCTGATTGCTCCAGGCCCTTCGTTGTATACCCCATTGGTTACCAGACTCAGAGTATGAGCAGCTTTAATGGCCTCGATGCTGCGAATCGGATAGCATAACATCGAGTGGCGTGTAGGTATGCCAATCAGTGCCCCGTATGGGCCTATGTGGGCAGGGTAATATTGCAGCAGTAAGGCGTAGGTCGCAACAAAAAAGCTGTCGCCTGAAAATAAGGTGGCTGTCATACCGCCGCCAAGATCTATCTCCGATATTCTTGGACGAGGCAGTTTGCGAACGTTCGAAAGACCGATTTCAAAAAGCTTCTGGGCAGGTTTGCCCCAATGGGCAGCGTCTTTGGGGCGCACCTGCCGGATGGTGCTGGGCAGATCGAATACGAGGGAGGTCACCACACCATCTAGATCGCGGCGACCGATGAACTGAGCCTCGCCAACAGTATCAATGTAGCTTTCCGGCCACAACCGGACGGTGATCAGATTATAAGCTGCATAAAAGTTCTTTAGCTTCTCCTCGAATTCGGTCTCGTTCTCCTGTGCTTTCCGGAAGCTCTCGAAATGCTGGAAAACGATTTGCTTCCAGTGTTTTCTGCTTCTTTGACGGCAAAGCTGTGCAAGGTTCAGGAGGCCACATTCGTTCACAGACGCCCAACTGCATGAATCGTTTTGAAACAGAACACTGCCGTCCTCGATGACGATTTCCGCGTTCTGGTCTTGAAAGTAATCATGAACCAGGTTGATGAAGGTTTTGTATTCTTTAAGGGAAAAAAAGACTGCCCATTCTGGAGGTGATTCCTTTTTGCCCAATAGCCCCTTAAAGAGAGCCATCGGTTTCTCCTTTGTCCGGCTTTTCACTACATCTTCTAAAGTTTAGAATAAGCAGCATCACTTTCCAAGACCGGCTAATACCTCGCCACTTGGAAGGTCTGCTGCAAAATTGCGTTGATGGTTGTATCCGGCCAGGCACAGAGTTATATCCTGACGACCTCTTCCATTTCCATCCCCTCTACCAGCAGATCAGTGAGTTCATCACGAGGACCATCGTAAAGCGCTACAGAGCCATGCCCAGGTAGTACGGCGATAATCGCTTTGTTGCCTAGCAAACCCGGTTCTTGGAAAGCTTTGGATTTGAAGATGGCCGAGAGTAGATGCAGCTCTGCCTCACGCGCCCCACAGGGAAAGTCGATCTCTGGGAAGCAAACGGTATCTGGGAAGACAATTTCGACGCGTTCCGGTTCTTTAATGCTGTCCTGCCGGGGCTGCCGGTGAAAATGATCGATAACTGTAACCTTAGGCTGCATGCCTTCCGGCAAAATATCGATGCGTTCGTGGCGGTTAAAGTGCTCCTGAAGATAGTCAAAGAAGCTGCCAAAGCTATTGACCAGGCCAGCGTTAACCAGAGCGCTGGCCAGGTAGATCATGCCGTTCTCATGTGTTTCTACCGAAGGGGAAATGTAGACGATTGGGCAGTCGTGAGGAAGGGCGAGAACATAACCTGACCATGTCAATTGGCTGACCGGGACAATATGTCCATCGTGAGGATTGGTGCTGACATTGATCTTATTGCCGCCGGAAGTGGTCACCCCCATGATACGCCATCCGGGGATGATTTGGCTGCGCATACCTTCACCCAGAGCGGCTCGTCTCAAGAAGCGCAGTACGCTGCGGACCTGTGTCCCTGTGCCATACTGAACCAGCGGGACTTCATCTTCGATGATCCCCGCAGCGCCAAGCCGCCGCGCTGAACGGGCGATCTCCTGGTGTATGGGCAGCGCACACCATTCGTCCCAGGACATGGGTGTTTTGACCTCACCACTCTGGGTGTTGATCTTCTCTGCACTGACATTGGCCTGAATACGCAATGCCAATTGATCGAAGATGTTCTGAGTGCTACCATTGAGCATGCGGTTGTTGCCGGCCATGCTGGCCCACAGCGCTCGCTTGACATGGCTGCCATCTGGTTCACCTTCAGCTAGAACACCGATGTGACCGGCTTTTTTGACAAGCTGTCCTCTCGCCAGATCGAAGAGAGGGGACTGCGGGATTGCCTCGACCGTGTTGATGACCAGCATCATGCCACGTGGTTTGGGAAGCTGCCCAAGCAGAGTCAGCGGGCTGATCTCTTCATCCATATCTTTCCCGCATACAATACCAAGCTGTGCCCCCAATCCGATCTCGGTTTGCTGCTCTGGGTCCTCGACGATGATGCACCCCGCTGATTCAAGCCGTAGACAGAGCTGCTCCAGAATATAGGATTGAAGATCGTTATAAGGCTTGCCACTGATCCAGATATTGAAAGGATGCGGTTGCCAGTATTTAACACAATCAGTTATCGCTGTCAGTTGGTCGTAGCTTGCCATTCATCCCCCTTTCAGCATGAGTATGTAACGGGATTATAGCGCGATTTATGTGATGTGCATCATTTGCCTTCCTAACCCCCTCTGCTGATCGGTGAGCGACTGCTCGGAAATACTTATTCACCAGATCCTGATTTTGCACTCCGGCTATCACAGCCTATAATCGGAGCGACCCGAAACGATTTTTTTCGCAACCAGACCCAGATAAGTATGACAATACCATCCACCCCGGCAACGCTTCCTTACCTGCGCGATAACGTGCGCTCACTGCTCAACGAGTTCGATGCGGCTGATGCATTGGCGAGTTACTACGCGCTTCATCATGATCCCAAACGTACAACATTGTTCATGCATCGCGATCAGCAAGGAATGGTAGATGGCTTCCTGGCTCGCTGCCAGACCGGTTTTGACCTGTTCCGTCCCCTTGTGACACTGCGATTACGTGGCCAGGGAGCATTACCTGAGCTTCTGTCCGAAGGGCTTGTATCAGGTCGTCCCTACCTGATGGTGGTGCCTGCGCCATTTCTTGAACGGATCGTGCCTTATGTTACCATGAGTGAGGTTTCCCACAACCTGATCCTGCGGCTCGATCCAACCCGCTTCCGCCCCGAGATCAATGTGCTGGTAACAACTCGCCATGATCCGGATGGCAATCCTCGGGCCGAGATCAAGCAAGGTGAGCAAGTTGTGGCAATGGCAGGAGTCAACTGGCGGTCACCGGTCTTTGCGGAGGCATTTGTCCAGGTGGCAGAAGGACAGCGTGAGCAAGGCTACGGGCGAGCGGTACTTGTGGCTCTGGTGACGGAGCTCACGAAGCTCAAGCTAGCACCAATCTATGTTGTAGCAGAGAATAACCCGGCATCTTATGAGGCGGCTCTGCGTGCCGGGTTTGTAGATACTGGAGCACGTGAGGTTATGGGGCAGGTTATACGGATTTCTTAGCGTAGATTTCGCACTTGGTGATGGTGCCGGTTGCGGCGTTTGCCGTCTTGACTGAGAGGGAAGTTATATGATTCAGAAAATAATCAAACGAATTGGTGTCTTGACCAGCGGCGGCGATGCACCAGGAATGAATGCAGCTGTCCGGGCTGTGGTGCGCACAGGGATTGATAAAGGGTGGGAGGTTTTCGGCATCAAGCATGGTTATGAGGGGCTGATCAACGGTGAGTATGTCCCGATGAACCGCCGCAGCGTCAGCAATATCATCCAGCTTGGTGGAACGATGTTGGGCAGCGCACGCTGTCCCGAATTCAAAACGGTAAAGGGGCGTTCCAAGGCTCTGCGTGCGCTGAACCAGAATGATATCAATGCACTGGTGGTGATTGGTGGAAATGGTTCCCAGGCAGGTGCTCATGCTTTTTCCGAAATAGGCTTCCCAGTCGTTGGTGTGGCTTCGACTATTGACAACGATCTCTATGGCACGGATATTACCATTGGTGTCGATACTGCATTGGACGTGGCACTCGAAGCGGTTGATCGGCTCAAGGTCACGGCGTCATCACATCAGCGAGCTTTCCTGGTTGAGGTCATGGGGCGCAATTGCGGCTACCTTGCCCTGATGATCGGGCTGGCGGGTGGGGCCGAGTATGTCGTTATCCCTGAGGTAGAAACAGACCCTGATGAGCTTGCTGCCGGGCTGATGTCTGCCTATGAGCGTGGCAAGTCTCATGCGCTAGTTGTAGTTGCTGAAGGCGCCACCTACAATGCTGAAAAGATGGCGGCCTTCTTTGAGCAGCATAAAGATCGGCTTGGGTTTGCTCTACGTGTGACCAAGCTTGGGCACGTCCAGCGCGGCGGCACACCTAATGCTTTTGACCGCATTCTGGCAACGCGGCTGGCGGCGGGTGCCACCGACTGTCTGGCAAGAGGCGAATTCGGCGTGCTGGTTGGCTTGCTCAGAAGCGAGGTCTCTACCACGCCATTGAGTGAGGTTGTTACCAAGAAAAAGCCGCTTGACCTAAAGCTGCTTAAGCTTGCTGAGGTGCTTGCTAAGTGATCGTACACAATTGGTCAACGGTAGATATCCACGTCGAGCATCTCAGGTTCAGCCAGGAAACCGAGCTCGGGCCCGGGTTGGCAGGCCCGCTCAAGCGCGTCTATGAAGCTAGCTTTCCTCCTTCTGAGCAGGTGGACTTTGCCGGGTTTATCGAGAATATCAGGCGTGGTACCGAGCAGCTTTTTGTCGCCTGGATGGCCGGGAGGCCTGTTGGCTTCGCTCTCACCATGAGGCTGGTAGGTGTCGATGCTTATCTGATGGGATATATTGCCGTAGATGAACGTGCCCGCAATCGAGGAATTGGAGGAAAGCTGCTGGTGTTTCTCACCAGCGTTCTGGCTGGCTCGGGCGATGCTTCCGGCATCATCTTCGAGGCCGAAGCCGTCGATTATGGCCGGCCGGAAGAGAGGGCACTGCGCAAACGGCGCATTGATTTCTACAAGAGGCATGGCGCATCTCTCATCGAATGTGCTCCAAACTATCGGGGGCCCGATCTCTCTGGTCCTGGGGAGGTACATTATGCACTTATGTGGATCCCCTTTGCCGAGAACAAAGAAGTGCCAACCGGCCAGCATCTGCGCGATCTTGTGCGTGTGCTGCTGGTGCAGGGTTATGGCCTGGAAGATAGCGCACCATTCGTAAAGGCTGTCCTGGACGATCTTGTCTGTTGATGCTTCGTGTTGAGCAACGAGTGACGCGTTGGCAAATATACAAGTTGCAGTCATAGGCCATAGGCTGAGTGCCTGCGAGAGGACAAATGCAATGGCAGAGGCGACACATATATTTCCAGACGATTTTTTGTGGGGGACGGCTACTGCCGCTCACCAGGTTGAAGGGGAGAATACAAACAACGATTGGCATGCCTGGGAGCAAGAGGGCGGAGGGCATGTATTTGAGGACCAGGTTTCCGGCAAGGCCTGTAAATGGTGGGCTGGCTACGCAGAAAAGGATATCAAGCGGATGGCCGATCTGAACACCAATGCCCATCGACTTTCCATCGAGTGGAGCCGGATCGAGCCGGAACCGGGCCAGTGGGATCATGAGGCCATTGATCGCTACCGGGTTATCTTGACCGCCATGAGGGATGCCAGGATCCAGCCGATGGTCACGCTCCATCATTTCGCCAACCCGATCTGGGTGGCGGAGAAAGGTGGCTGGCTCAACCCAGACATTACGACGTTGTTCGAGCGTTTTGTACGGAAGGTTGTTGCTGAGCTTTCTGACCTGTGTGATGTCTGGTGCACTATCAATGAGCCGAGCGTCTATGCGGCGCAGGGTTTCTACCAGGGGATATGGCCGCCGGGTAAGAAAGATCTAGGGCAATATTTCCAGGTGATGTACAACATGGCGCTGGGCCATGTCGCTGCCTATCATGCCATCCACGAGCTGAGACCCCAGGCTCAGGTGGGTATGGCTCATCATATGGTGTACTGGCAGCCACTGCGTCCCGGCAGCCCTTTGGATCGGACAGTGGCTAACTTGCTTGATTGCATGTTCAACAATCTGTTTCTCGATGTCCTTGAGACGGGGCAGTGGCGACCGTTAATTGGCAAGAAAGGAGAGGTGCCGCAAGCTAAAGGAACGCTCGACTGGATCGGGTTGAACTATTACCAGCGTTGGGATGCGGCCTTTAGTGTACGGGCGCTCAAGGCGCTCGGTATCACCTATGGCGCGCGTCCTGGTGCACCTAAAGGCCCCAAATCCTGGGGGGAATTCTACCCGGTTGGGCTGCTGGAGTTGATCAAGCGGCTGCACAAGCAGTTCGGCAAACCGATTTACATCACTGAGAACGGTGTTCCTGATGAAAATGATACCATTCGGCCCGGGTTCATGTTAGAACACCTACAACAGGTCTGGAAGGCCATCATGCACAGCATCCCGGTGAAGGGCTATTACTTCTGGAGCCTGATCGACAATTTTGAGTGGGCCGAAGGGTACGACCCCCGCTACCGGTTTGGACTCTACGAGGTGAACTTCAAGACGCAGAAGCGTACACTTAGAGAAAGTGGTAAGTTGTACAAGGAAATAGCCGCCGAGCACGCTATCAACAGTGACATGGCCCGCCGCTACGCTCCGGAGGTGGTCGAGAGGATGTTTCCGGGGGAGGCACCAGTCATCAAATGAGAATCCTGGCACTCGAAAGGGAGGTTCCCGGCACTGCCGACGATGCGTTCGAGCCGCATCTGAAGGCAGAGGCATTCAGGGTATGGGAGTTATGCCAGGCAGGTGTGCTGCGGGAGATATATTTCAGGGGCGATCAGCCAACCGCTGTGCTGTTTCTTGAGTGCGCAAATGTCAAAGAGGCCGGCGATGTATTGGGTACGCTGCCCCTTGTAAAAGAAGGACTGATTACCTTCGATGTCATCCCCCTGGAGCCCTATCCTGGTTTTGCTAGATTGTTTGTCGGGGAGGGGTAGGGTGGTCGAGCCCGGTGATTACCGATGGTGGCTGGCGGTTGATTGACGGTCACAAGGACACGTTTATTTTCTCGCCGCAGTCGCGATAATGGGCCGACGCCCGCACATTCAATGGGTGAAAATGGCTTCTGTGTCGGGGGCTAGTACTTTGCGGCGGAAAGTCGTATACACTGAGATGGCACGGCGCAAAGTTTTATGGGTGTGTTTCATCTCAATTGAAAGGCTCCTCAGGCATTGCTGTGATGGACCGCCTTGTCGCACGGCCGAATGCGTTGAATCCTACCTGCAATCAGGTCAAATCCTTGTCGGAAATGGTTCCGATCTGCATAGGAAACGAG
>JAFGMS010000210.1 GCA_016927375.1 Anaerolineae bacterium | reverse complement strand
AGGCTTTCCGGAACTTTCGGCTTCAAATCGGCCCAATTTGCCGTATAAGAATTCGCAAAACTCAGAAATATTTCAGCGAATGGACAGAAATCAGTAACTACTCAGCTGCGTAGCGTGATGTGCTGACAGTTGCGAGTGCTAGGCGATTAAACATCAAATCGCTTGGTTGATGAGTTTTAGTTCACAGTCAAAAGCTAACAGCTAACAGCTAAAAGCCAATAGCTGAGCTGTCACAGATCTTGAGGGATGCGCACCAGCCGGACAAACAAAAGCGCGGCGACAAACCGCCCGATTCCCGTGATGATGAAGGCGGCATGGTACCCGATGTTGGTGACGATCACGCTTCCTACTGCTGCCCCGGTGGACAACGCAACCGTGACGATAATCTGGTACAGTGCAGAGTAGCGCGCACGTTGGGCGTCGGGGGTGAGAGTCAGCAGGAAGTTAAAGGAGGCCAGGTTAAATGCTCCCCACAGCAGGCCTGATACGAGGTTAATTAATATGACCTGCCAGGCGGCGGTGACCAGCAGCCAGCATAAAGGCAGGATGGGGATCGCCAACATGCTGAGCATTTGCAGGCGGCGTGGCCCCCAGCGATCGGCCAGATCGCCCAGTTTGTGTTGGAATATCAGGCCTGATGCGCTGCTGGCTACGCTGACGATGCCTACCATTGCAGCTGTTGCGCCCAGCTTCTGTACCAGATAGACGCTGAAAAAGGGACCGGCGATGTTGAGAAAGAAATTCCAGAGTGCCGCTGTTATACATAAAGCGATAAATGCCGGGTGCTCGCCCAGCCCACGCAGCAGACTCGGTAAAGAGAAAGACACTTTGATGTGTAAAGGTGTTACTTCTTGTGTATCGTTGATCCGAGAGAAACAGAAGGTCGATGCGATGCCCAGCACGAAGGCCAATATCAGGGCGATCTGATATCCTACCGGCTCGCCGGCACGCGTGATCATCACGCCGATTAGCAGTGTCGTCACCATGGCAGCCGCGCCGGAGGCGAAGTTGCGCGACCCAAAGTAGCGCCCGCGTCCTTCAATCGGTACGATATCACCTGTGAGGGCCACCCAGGATGGGAAGGCAAGGTTGGCAAAAGCATCGCGCGTTACTGCCAGGGCAACCGCGATCCAGATGACTGCCGGAGAATGCCCTATCAGTGGAATTACAGCTAGCAGGAGGATCATCAGCCTGGCGAACCCGCCCCCGCCGATCAGTGTGATCTGCTTGCGGTGCCCAATGCGCTCGGCCAGCAGTGCGCCGAGTGCCAGCATGATCGCAGCACTCAGGCTGGAAAGCGAGCTCATCAATCCGATCTGTGCCCTCGTGCCGCCGAGCGCGAGGATATATACAGTCAGATAGGTGAGCACAATGTTGTTACTGGCAGTGGCCAGCAGGCCGTCAAACCAATACCAGCGTAGGTTATTGTGGATTTCGTACGAGAGGGAGAGTGCCCATCTTCCTCCCAGAGTTAGGCGGTCGAGCGCCTGACGGGCCCTGGACCACGTGATGTAGAAAGAGCGCCTTGTCATGTTGGTTACAAATAACTCCAGAGAAGGATTTCCTACCAAAACAGCAGCATGATGACGTCTGCAGTCTGTTGGGTGACTGCCATGACAGCCAGGGCTCAGTATTTGCAGGTTTAGCGCTCAAGCATACACATGTGCTCGATATTTTGCCACTACAGGTTGGGGGTTAGGGATTAGGAATGAGAATTTATTAACTTGCTCATCCATAATCCTGATTGCAGGCCCTTAGGGGCAAGGTATTTAATCGCCATTCCTTAGGAGCTGGGGACAAGCACAAAACATCCCCCTTTCCCGCTATGATGGGTTGGTTTTTGGGGCACACGTTCTCCCCATGGGGAGCCCCAACTCCCATAAGTGTTAATTTAATTGACGGAGCAGGAAAGTGCGTTAGAATCTTGTGGCCATCCTTTGGATGGTTTATGTGTTGTGTGTCCACAGCCTAGTCATGGATGCTATCTCGGCAATGCTCCAATTGTGATCCCATGAAACTGTGCTATATTTTTGGATGATGTGGTGATCAATACAAGTTATGCATCCGCATATCCGCATATTTCTTCTAACCAAGGAAGTATTTTGCATGAATGACTTATCTGTCCGGCCTGTGACTTCTGAAGTTGAGCTTCAATCCTTTCTGAGAATGCCCTGGGAAGTTTACAAAGACGATCTTGCCTGGTGTCCTCCGCTGTGGAAAGAGCACGTTCATTTCTTTGATCCGAAGCATAATGCCGAGCTGCAACATATCGATTTCGAGAAGTTTGTTGCGTGGCGTGGCGACAAGACAGTAGGGACGATTATTGCCTTTGTCAACCATGCCTACAATGACTTTCAGGAGGCAAATACAGGCTGGTTTGGCCAATTCGAAACACTTGATGATCGTGAGGCAGCCCATGCACTCCTTGGCGCGGCAGAAGAGTGGGTGAGATCCAAGGGGGTCGATAAGCTTATGGGGCCAGCTACGTTTAGCACTAACAGCGAGATCGGGTTGTTGGTAGAAGGCCATGAACACCCTCAAACGCTCCTGCTTCCTCATGCTCGTACCTATACTCAAGGTTTCATAGAGAGTTATGGCGGCTTCCAGAAGGCGATGGACCTGTGGATCTGGTATTTTGACGGGCAAAAATGGGGAGGGAAGAAGATTGACAATTTGCCCCAAAAGGTCGTGCGGGTCGCCGAGAAGATTCTCCAACGGCGTAATTTCACCATTCGCATAGCCGACATGAGGCATTTCACGCATGAGGTTGAAAAGGTCAAAACCATCTACAATCAGGCCTGGGCGCGGAATTGGGGGTTTGTCCCGCTCGACGAAAAGGAAGTCGATCAGTTAGCAGCCGACATGAAAGATATGCTTGATCCGGACATCGTGATATTTGTTGAGCTGGACGGGAAGACAATTGGCTTTGGCTTGCCCTTACCCGATCTTTACCAACCTCTACGCAAGGCTCGTTGCAAGCCGGGCGAGCCGCACTGGTGGCAACTGCTAAGGCTGATCTGGCACTGGAAGATTGCGGGCAAGACAACCGGGATACGTGCCTGGGCTTTGGGTGTGCTTGAGGAATATCGCGGATTGGGAGTTGATGCGTTATTGTATTATGAGATGGTAAAGCGCGGGCTAGCTCGTGGCTATTTTGATATTGAGATGGGATGGACATTGGAAAACAATGATAGTATCAACGCAGTAGGCAAGATGCTCGATGCAGAGGCTTACAAAACCTATCGTGTCTATGAAAAAATGCTAACAAAGGCCTCGAGTTGACCCCGTTTTCTTGATAGCAAAACTTGAACATTCGGACTGGGAAAGATAGCTCGGATGAAGTTTCATACAGGGATATAAAAAGTATGGCTGGAGAAAAGATCGTTATTATTGATGATGAGATGGATACCGTCAGTATCCTGGCCAAGTTTTTGGAGATGTGTGGTTTTCAGGTTATTGGCTCATTGACCGGGATGGAGGGTATGCAGGCTATTGCCGCGCACAAGCCCGAAGTCATTATCCTCGATTTGATGCTGCCTGATTCGGATGGCTATCAGCTTTGCCGCCTGATCCGCCACCAACCTTCCAGCAAGGAAACGCCGGTTATCATGCTTTCGGCCCGTACGACCAGAGATGAGGTAATGCGCGGCTACAAAGTTGGCGCGACCAGCTATCTCAAGAAACCAGTAGATCTAAACAAGCTGCTTGAGGAAGTCAAGCGCTTGCTGCATACCGCTCACGTGACGCCACCTGAGGCCGAGATCGAGCACGCGGCTACCCAACCTCCAAGTGGTGGTCGCTCTGCGCTGGAGAGTGAGCAAGATGAGAAGTCGAACAAGCGCAAATCATCGGTCGTCAGCACCCTCAAAAAGAGCGGGACAGTGCATATTCCTGGAATGTACATTCCCCGGGAGGGGGATGAAGAGGAAGATGTCTGACTCGCGATCAGATTTTCGTGCCTCCATGATATTTCGGGAAGTGCCGCCGTGTGTTATGGTTAGCTTGCCCTTACACAATGAACATGAAGACACCTCGCGTCTTACTAACTTGCCACAAATATCTCGTCCTTTATCACAACCCAGTAAATGACCACCACCAAAGGTGGTGGCTTTAGGATGTTGCACCTGGAAGGTGCGATCTTACCGAACCTTACTAATCGAACAGT
>JAFGMS010000209.1 GCA_016927375.1 Anaerolineae bacterium | reverse complement strand
TACAAATGAGTATAGAGGCATCTCCCGTCTTCCTAGCCAGCCACAAATATCTCGTCCTTTTTCACAACTCAGTGAACCGTCTCGATTTTTTCATTTCACCCGCCACTTGTGCCATCTGCAAAAACTTATCTGGACACCTATATCACGTTGATCAGCTCGTAGACCCTTGTGTATTGGGACCGTCCCCTGACCTGGATAGGCTCCAGCTCGACAGCCTCAACGTAGTCGCTGACCATCTGGTAAGTATTGTCGCTGAGAAGGATCTGCATGGGCTTGGCGCACTCTTGCAGACGCTTGGCCAGATTGACGCTGTCACCCATGGCTGTGTAATCGAGACGGGCCGGGCTGCCCACGTTCCCGACTACTGCTTCACCGGTATGGATGCCGGTGCCAAACTGTAAGCGGTCAGGCTCGGTAACTGTCTGGTGATAAGCCCGTATCTCCTCCAGTATTGCCCAGGCTGAGCGCACCGCCCGCAGGGCATGATCCTCCTGAGGACGCAGCGGGGTATTGTAGAGCGCCATTACGGCATCACCCATGAATTTATCGATGACGCCCTGGTGTACATGAATAGCATCTGAGGCAATGGTCATGTAGATATTGATGATCTCGACCAGCTTCTCAGGATCGAGCTGCTCGCTGAAGGTCGAAAAGCCCCGGATATCGGCAAACAGGATCGAGATCGTCTGGCGTGTGCCACCCAGTTTTAACGACGCGGCGCTCTGGATACCATCGACCACCTCGGTGGGCAGGTAGCGGCGCACGCCGGCAATCTGAGCCTCACGGCGCTTGCTCTCGGTTAAATCATCCAACACAATAGCCACACCCTGGGTATTTTCATGAGCATCCTTGAGCGGGCTGATGTTCATGCTCAGGTTGACCAGCCCGCGCCGGACAAGCTCCGCATCAAATTCCACGCCGGTCAGGCGCTGCTCGGAATGTTGTGCTTCCTTGACGATGGTATCAAAGCGATCATCCAGCGCAGGCAGCACCTCGCGGAGATCGGAGCCTAACGGATCCTGGTCATCCAACAAGTCGAGGATTTGTTGGGCGCGCCGGTTGATCAAGGTGATGCGATCCTGGGTGTCGGTGGTGATGACGCCGGAGACAATAGAAGCAAACACATCATCTTGCAGCTTCTTCATCTCGGAGATCTCATCGAGCGTGGTTTTGACGCGTGCAAAGAGCCGGGCATTCTCGATGGCAACGGCGGCCTGGTTAGCAAAGGCAACCATCAGGTCGCGTGCCTGCTCGGTAAACAACTCCGAGAGGCTCTTGTTATCGGTATAGATGACACCGGTAACTTCGTCCTTAACCTTGAGGGGAACGCAGAGAATGGAGCGCAAGCTGTATCCGACGATGCTCTCCGAGTGCTGGAAACGCTGATCCTCCTGTGCGTTGGTAGTCATGATAGCCTCGCCGCTCTCGGCGACACGCCCGACGACACTCCGGCTGACCTCAAAGGCAGAACTGTCGATGGTCTGGCGATCCATGTTACGCGCGATGCGAAACTCCAGACCACCGGTTTCCTCATCGCGCAGCATCAGGTAACCGCGCTCCGCTCCGGAAAGCTGGATGATGGTGTCCATTACCTCGTTGAGCACCTGTGTCAGGTCCAGTGATGAGTTAATCAGGGCGGCAACATCAGCCAAAGCACGATACTGGTCTCGCTCGTGCTCGACAACTCCGATGCGGTTACGCGCCTTGTCCAGCCGCCGAGTCATATCGTTGAGAGTCGTGGTCGTCCCGGGAGGGAGGCGGAAACCACTCGCCTTGAGCGCCTCGCGCTGCTGCATCAGCACATCGCGTAAATCAACCGCCATCTGGCGAATGTAATCCAGCTCCTCTTTGGGCGAGCTAACTGCTTTGCTTTCAGATACTTCTGCCATGTATTGCACTCCCCACACTTCGGGGTTTCATCCCAGAGTAAATCCCTCTTGATATGCGCCAATTATACGCTGCTTAGGTATCTCGGCAAACCGAATACATTCATTCGGATGTCACAATACCTTCCCCTCTGAAAATAGGGATGAGGGATGATGGGATGAGGCAAAAGTCATTTCCATCGCCTATGGTGAGTCTTGATTCATGATCTGCACATACCTTGCCAACCATGTCATTCCCGTGAAGGCAGGAATCCATAGGCCGCAGATTACCCGCAAGCTGCTGCTGTTTCCATCGTCTTATGGTAGAGCATCACTCCATCTGAAGCTCTATCTTCACCCGAACGTCACGCCTCCTACACATTTTCTACATACTCGCCCACTATACTCCAGCTATAGTAATAAGCGCACAGAGGAGGATACACGGATGAAGAAAACGACAATGCTCTGGCTGGTATTATGCAGCATAGCGTTAGTAGCGCTCGGCTTCCTGATAGGAATCAGCTTGCCGATAGGCAGCCTGGGATGGCGAGCCACACCCATGATGGCCGATTGGGATGGACACATGATGGGAAGCTGGGACGGCCACATGATGGACTGGCACACGCCAAGGTCTTTCTTTGGACTGGGCTGGCTGCTCACACCGCTCTTCTGGTTGGGACCGCTCGCCGGAATCGTGGCGTTGTTCGTCGTTCTGGCCCGGCGAAATACTCCCCTACCCACACCAATGCCGGCACCGGCACAGCCAGAACCCAAAGCCGAATAGAGGATTGGCTTGCTCATGGCATCACTCGGTGGTAAGGTGAGACTTGGCATGCCAAGTCTCACTTGAGGTTTCGATATGGCTCAAAAAATACTGATCATCGAGGATGAGCACCAAATCGCACGGTTAGTGCGGCTCTATCTTGAAAAGGCCGGCTACCAGGCTGTCGAGTGCCATGACGGGAAGCGGGCTATCTTTGCCTTCCGGCACGAAAAACCCGACCTGGTCATCCTCGACCTCAACCTGCCGGGCAGCGACGGTCTGGATGTCTGCCGGTCGCTGCGCCGCGAATCGGACGTGCCGGTGATCATGCTGACTGCCCGCGGCGAGGAAGCCGACCGCCTGATCGGCCTGGAGCTGGGAGCTGACGACTACATCGTCAAGCCCTTCTCGCCGCGGGAGGTGGTGGCGCGGGTTCGAGCTGTGCTGCGACGCACCACCCGAAGCCAATCGCCCCCGGAGCTGGTGCGCGTGGGCAGCCTGACCCTCGACCTGGCCGGCTACCGGGCGTCGGTGGGCGAGCACGAGCTGACGCTCACCCCATCGGAGTTCGAGATCCTGGGAGCCCTGGCACGCAACCCCGGCCGCGTGCTGAGCCGGCAGCAACTGCTCGAAGAGACACAGGGCGTGGCTTACGAGGGTTACGAGCGCACCATCGACCAGCACATCAAGAACCTGCGACGCAAGATCGAAGACGAGGCCGGGCAGGAACGTATCATCCACACCGTGCACGGCGTGGGCTATCGGCTGGATCCGGCTGAAACCGGGGGTTAGGGATTAGGGATTTGGTGACCGTTCAGGGCGTGACGAAGAGGCCACAAGCAACGAGGAATGAGACATGAGAATGCAGGTACCAACTGACACTTGCACCTTGCATACTTGCCAACTTGCACACTGCACACTTGCCAACCCGAAACGCCTTGTGCTGTTCCCCAACCCCATACGACCGAAGGTCGTCCCCCCGGCCACCAACCCCCTGGAGCATGGCCATGTTTCGTAGCTTATGGTTCAGACTGGTTGGAGCGATGGCGGTTGTGATCGGAGTAACCCTGGCCGTCGTAACGCTCACCAGCAATCTCGTGACGGTCCACCAGCTCGACCTGTACGTGACCCGCGCCGGCCGGAGCTGGGCCGAGCAGATCGCGCCCACACTGGCCGAGGATTACATCCGGACAGGCAGCTGGGACAGCGCGCAGCAGACGCTCGCCGGCACCACGCTCGCGGAAGGCGAGCCAGGAACAGGTCCAGGCTCGGGGCGTGGCCACATGGGGGCTCACAGCGAATTTGGCGGCATGTGGAGCATGATGGGCTTCCGCCTGCTGCTGGCTGACGGCAGCAACATCGTCGTCGCCGACACGCAAAACGAGCTTCAGGGCGAGACGCTGTCCGCTGCGATACTGGCCGAAGGCACACCCATCATTGCCAACGGCGAGCAAGTTGGCACTCTGCTCGCCACCAGTGACGACCCTCCCTATGCCGCCTCGGTTGGCGAAAGGCTCATTCCGGCCATCAATCGCGCTGTCATCCCGGCGGCACTGGCGGCCGGCCTGGCCGCGCTGCTGGCCGGCACACTGCTGTTCAGGCGCATCACCCGTCCCCTGTCTGATCTCCAGCGAGCCGCGAAAGCGGTCAGTGAAGGGGAGCTGACCACCCGTGTCCCTATCACAACCACCGATGAGTTGGGCGCGCTGGCCACATCTTTCAATCAGATGACCTTCCAGCTCGACAGGCAGCAGCAGCTTCGCAAGCAGATGGTGGCCGATATCGCCCATGAGCTGCGCACACCGCTCAGCGTGATGCAGGGCACGCTCGAAGCCATGCTCGACGGCGTCCTACAACCCGAGCCGGACGAGCTGCGCAACCTGCATGCCGAGACTCGACGTCTGGCCCGGCTGGTGGATGATCTGCGCACGCTTTCTCTGGCCGACGAGGGCCGGCTGGAGTTAGAGCAGGAGCCGGTTGACATCGGCGGGTTGGTTGAGCAGGTAGTCAGGCAAACCACCCCGATGGCTGAAGCCCGCCACATTACGCTGCGGGCCGAGGTCGAGCAGGCCGTTCCAACTATCCGCGCCGATGGCGACCGCCTGATCCAGGCGCTGACCAATCTGCTCAGCAATGCCCTGCGCTACACCCCGCAGAACGGCCAGGTGATCGTCCGAGCATCGAAGGTGGCAAACAACATACGCCTGGAAGTTGAGGACGATGGCCCCGGCATCGCGCCGGAGGACCTGCCTTTTGTATTCGAGCGCTTCTGGCGGGGCGATAAATCGCGCAGCCGCGGCAGCGGCGGCTCAGGCATCGGGCTGGCCATCGTCAGGCAACTGGTCGAGATGCACGGTGGGACGGTCGGGGTACAGTCGCAGGTCGGGCAAGGGGCGATGTTCTGGATCGAGCTGCCGGTTGGCTAATAACGCATGGCCAAATGATGTACAATTAGGTCGACGTGCTTCAGATTTCTGGAGATTAATAACAATGGCTAGCATTTCAATAGATCAGCAAATCATGGAACGAATTCGCGAACTGGACGAAGCCCAAAAGCAGCGCGTACTGGAATTCGTGACACACACAGCGCGACAGCCCTCTACTTATTCGGCCCGTGAACTTCTCTCCTTGCCGCCTGCCGAACGCCAACGCCTGGTCGCAGCAGCTTTTGAGGCCGCTGCTGATGAAGATTTTGAGACGTTCGAAGCCTATAGC